>DATHNK010000496.1:0-6442 GCA_035486075.1 Bacteroidia bacterium | reverse complement strand
TATTACGGGCTGTTTTTTGTTTTTGTAATACTTGACCAGAATTTTTCACCTGAAAGTTTTTTAAAGTTGGGCAGGTATAAAATTCTTTCTTTTTGGGGTAAGTATACCTATGGTATTTATCTTCTGCACCCTGTTGCAATTGCAACGGTATCCTGGTTTGTAATTCATTACAATATTATAGAAGCTAATTTTTTGAATTATTTAATAATAGGGTTGATCTCATTAATTCTTACCCTTGCTATAAGTTATTTATCGTATGAATTTTATGAAAAGAAATTCCTAGCATTTAAAAAGAAATTCTCTGTAATAGTAAGGGATTAAAAAAATGTGCTGTACTTCTTTCCGCTGAAAATTTTTATAATTCCATATGCGGCGCAGATCACCAGGAATGCCCATGCAGGTATCAGAAACCTGTTTGATGTAACACGCAATACTATAGCATGAGCCAGGATTGTGTAAAGAGGTATGATGGCAATAATTAATGCCGGCGGATTGCTTCTTACTCCGGTGTATAATAGGATACTCATTCCTATAATTCCAAAGGCAAGCACAACATAATAAAAAAGCGTGAAAATAAATTCTGTAAGTGATCCCGGTATTCCCGGAAGTTGAAATCTTTTCATGTAAATTTTTGATTCCGGTCCAAATAAAAACCTAGGTAAGCATTTAATAAATGGAGCTTCTATATAATAAAGAAAAGGCTTTTCATTTTTTACCGACAATGTATAGAGATCTATTTTTCCCTTTACTTCATATTGATAATTGTTTCTTTCTTCAGGGCTAAGAGAGGAATCGTTAAGTGCAATAATTTTGTTTTTTAACTTGATGAGACTATCTGCATTGAAACGGGAAGTATAAATGGAAGCCGGTAACGAACCATGGTAATCTGCCGGGTTTGGCATTCCTTTTAAATGGAAACCGAACCAAAGCAAGGGAGAGTTGTTGTCTGTATAATCGGCGGAACCGCCCCAGGAGCGTATAAAATCATTCAATGAATTTTCGTAAAAATTGGCTGCCCTGGGTGCAAGGCTCGCGGAGGTAAGCAGAATTATTTTTTGATGGGTTAAATAATTCCTGACAACCCAGGCCTCTTCAACAAGTACAAATGGTATTAGAAAAACAAGTATGCTTTTTAAAACAAGTTGTTTTCTGTTTAATAACAGTAGGATGGGAAAAACAAATACCAGCGGCAGGAAAACAGGGCGCAGGAATATGGCCCAGGTAAGCAGCAGACCTGAAAAGAAAAGATTTTTGGCATGTCCCGAACTAAAATATTTCACAAAATGCCAGGTAGAAAATATCAGTGCTGATGAGCAAAAGCTTTCTGTTAGCAGCCAGCCGTCATAATAGTTTGAGTAGGTACTTACCAGGAAAAGATAAAAACAAACATAGAATATTCTGTCATTCTTAAAAATGCATTTTGCAATAAGGGCGAGGTAATACACACTTATACCGGCTAAAATAAATTGCAAAAGAATTAACAAATTACAAGCTACAGCCTGCGAAAAAGCAAGCCTGAAAAGGAGATAAACAGATCCATATCCGGGCATTCGGTAATCCGGAGAGTAATTACCATTTCGTAAAAGATTATCAATGGGATCTAAGTAGGAATGGGTGTCATTCATGGTTGCACCCCAAATTCCGGGCATATCGGAAGGAGGCCTGTTGTGCAATAAGAATAACAGGGGAAGGCATTTTATCAATATGCCAAAAACTATCCAAAATAATGGCTTTGACGGGTCGCGCAGTAAGAAGGTACGGAACTTTTGTGTAATCACATATTCAGATAGAGAAGTAAATACAAAGCTAAAGGATTTTTTTAATAACTTTACAGTTCAACATCATTCATCCACATAGTATGAAAAAGCTACTTTTTTTACTAGTTACCGCTTGCATCAGCGGTGTTTCCTTTAGTCAGTCTATTACAAAAATGGATCATTACCTCGCAAATAAACAAAATGCCTATAAAGCAAGAGGGGAAGAGGCCTCCACCATGATGTCCATTCTCATACAGGGAAATATTCCCGCTATTAAGCAACTGGTGAAGGATAATGGGGGAACTTTTAAATATTCCTACGGAAATATTGCGGCTATAATTATTCCGGTAAAGTCGCTTCCGGCTTTCAATTCCAGTAATGCTGTCACACGTATGGAGGGCGCACCTCCGCATATTCGCCCTTGTAATGATACCATGCGGTTGAGGAATAGCATTACACAAGTGCAACTTGGGTTGAGCCCGTTGCCTCAGGCTTACACAGGCAAAGGAATAGTTATTGGTTTTGTAGATACGGGTATTGATTTCAAGCACCCTGATTTTATTGATAATTCCGGCCATTCAAGAGTGAAATATTATTGGGATATGAACCAGCCTTTGGGATTATTCACTCCACTTCCTTATGGATATGGTCAGGCCTGGACAGGCGCCGAAATTGATTTGAATTTGGCCAGCGATTCATCTTCGGGGCTGGAGTATGGCCATGGCAGCAATGTGGCGGGTGTGGCTACTTCCAATGCAAGGGCAAATGGGTTGGAAAAAGGCGGGTGCCCGGATGCGGATATTATTATGGTGGCCTATAATTTCAGCGATCAGAGGGCTACCCAAATGACCGATGCCGTGAAATATATTTATGATTGCGCCGACAGCCTCGGAGAGCCCTGCGTTATTAATGCCAGCCTGGGCGATTATAACGGTTCGCATGACGGGCATGACCTGCAGGCGCTGATGATAGACAGTATGATACTTGCCAAACAACCGGGACGGGTTTTTGTAGCCGCTGCCGGTAATGGTGGTGGAATCCCTTTCCACCTGCACGATTCACTGGCAACCGCTAACGACAGTTCCTGTACCTGGTTCAGTTATGATGCCGGCCAGCATAATGTGGATATTCCGCTCTATGCCGATGTGCCAGATTTCAATAATATCAATTTCGCCATTGAAGTTGATAAAGTTACAACGGGTTCGTATTCGGAAAGGGCAAGGACAACGTTCTCCAATATCAGTACCTACCTTTCGCATAATGATTCCGCTTACCTGATAAATAAACAGGGTGATACATTGGGAAAGATCATGTATTATGCCCAACAATATTACACCGGCAATTACTCTATGGAGTTTGTTATCACTACCGATTCTACCAGTTCAAGCTATAACTGGATGTTAATTACCAAAGGCCAGGGACGGTTTGATGCATGGGCCATGTCATCCACAGGCGGCTCGGATATTATTGATACTACCGGCTATATGCTCAACCAAACCACTTATCCTGAAATGCAGCATTACGCTCCCCGCGATGTCAATCAAACTCTGTGCAGCAGTTTTCAATGTTCGCCCGATGTTATTACCGTCGCTAATTTTTTCAACCGCAAATGCTGGGTGAATTACTTTGAGCATGATACCTGTTGGGGTATAAGTGTGCCGGGGCAATTGGCACCTTCTTCCAGTTGGGGGCCGAGCCGGAATTATGCCTTAATTAAACCGGATATAGCCGGGGCCGGAGCTGTTACCATGTCGGCATTGCCAACTACCATACAAGCTGTATATATTGCGGGTTCACCAACTACTATTGATTCAGGCGGATGGCATAATGAAGATGGTGGCACTTCCCTGTCGAGCCCGGGTGTGGCTGCTACGGCAGCACTTTACTTAAACCGGTTTCCCAGTGCCAATTTTTACCAGGTTTGGTATGCCATTACCCATTGCGATTCGGTGGACCACTTTACGGGCGGTGTGCCAAATTACAAATACGGCTATGGAAAAGTTCATGCATTCAAAGCGCTTACCGGAGGGTGTGTAACAGGTATTGATGATATTATTCCACCCGATAATATATTTGTGTTGAAGGCGTATCCAAACCCAGTAATGTCAAGCACAACCATTGAGTATGATTTTTCGACCATTAAAAATTTTGCCAACGCTCAACTTGTATTTTATAATGAATTGGGCAAGCAAGTAAAAACCGTTTCCGTAAAAAGTAATAGTGGAAATATAACTTTAAGAAAGAATACATTTTCCACCGGCATGTATTTTTATAGCCTGATAGTTGATGGCTCAAGATTGAAGACAGAAAAGCTGGATGTGTTATAGAAACGAATCACTTGTATTATCGTCATTGCGAGGAACGAAGCAATCTTACCCTATAGTATTATGTAAATAATTCACTATATTTGCTGAATGAAAAAATATAGCCTATTACTTTTTGCTTTGATGAGTTTGGGTATTGGTGCCATACAGGCACAATATACAATCCTGCATAGTTTCAATGATACCTTAACTGGTGTGATTCCAATAAGTTCATTAACTCAGGCAGGTGGTAAATTCTTTGGAATGACCTATGGGGGTGGATTGTTCAACTATGGATGTATTTTTTCTATAGACACCAATGGCGTCAATTATAAAGATTTATTTGATTTCAACGGCATCGATGGTAAGTATCCCGGTGATGTCATTAACGGTGAATCTTTAACGCTTTCAGGCAACCGCTTGTATGGAACAACATCTTCGGGTGGTGTAAATGCGAGCGGAAATATATTCTCAATAGATACTAATGGAAGCGGATTTACAGACCTTTTTGATTTCAATAGCACTAATGGCTATCAACCTACAGGCTTATTAATACTCTCAGGTAATGAATTATTTGGAACAACATGGGGTGGGGGAACGGGTGGTCATGGAGGCGGAGTAGTTTTTTCTCTTCATACTGATGGAAGTGGATTTAAAGTTCTTTATAATTTCAAAGGGGTTAACTCTGGGAATGGTTATTCTGCTTACCCCTATGGTGGGGTAATTCTCACACATAACACTTTATTCGGAATGGCGTATAATGGGGGAACATCTAATGCTGGTACTATATACTCAATTGATACCAATGGAAATGGATATAAGGACATATTTTATTTTAATGATACTAATGGTGCCGGCCCTGTATCCACTTTAACTCTTTCCGGAAATAAGTTTTATGGAATGACGGGTTATGGTGGGGTACACCAAGATGGTGTTATTTTCTCTATTGATACAAATGGGTATGGGTATAAGAAACTTTTTGATTTTAATAGAAGTTATGGAGATAACCCATTTGGTGGGTTATCTCTTTCCGGAAAGATGTTATTTGGAATGACAGAGGCTGGTGGATTAGATAATTATGGAGAAATATTTTCAATTGATACAGATGGAAGTAACTTTAATCGTATTCTTCATTTTACTGATACTAATGGTAGGTATCCCTTATCCTCACTAACTATTTCAGGAAATGTATTATATGGACTGACTCCGGATGGTGGGGCGGATCGGTATGGCGTACTTTTTAGATTTGATACGAGTACTAGAGATTCTATTATACTGGCAGTAAAAAAAATATCAGCAAATACAAACTCAGTAACTATTTCCCCCAACCCTTCCAAAGGTATTTTCAGAATAACCCTAAGTCATTCTGAACTTGTTTCTGGCGCCCAAACTATAATAGAAATCTATAGTGTACTTGGAGAAAAAGTTGCAGGTACAACCCTGAAACAAGTTCAGGGTGACAATCTCATTAACGTTTCAGAACAACCCAACGGGGTTTATCTATACCGGGTTGTTGGTGAAGATGGAAGCCTTATAGGTGAAGGTAAAATAGTGGTTCAGAAATAAAACAGATTCTTCGCTCCGTTCGGAATCGTACCATTATCCCCTTTTCTTTATCTTTGCCCTACTATGAAGAAATTTTTGGAAAAATCGTTTGCCTTGTCTATGGTATTTGCGGCGCTTGCCGTAGTTTTTTGCCTGTTTGCCATGTCGAAACCCATATTTATTCTAGTGGCTCTTTCGGCGGGCTTTTTCGGGTTTATTTTAGGATGCCTGCATATTATTGCGGTTCAACGCTATGGGGTAAAACAAGCGGCTACTCCTATGTTGTTACTGAGCCTTTTTCTTAATTCTGTTCCGCTCATCTATATGATGATGGTGGTTTCGCAGGCCCATAAGTGATAAATGAATAACGAAAAGACTAAAAATGAAACCTATTAAGTTTTCACTTTTAGTTTTTCACTTTTAATTGGAATGGATAGCATTCATCAGATACTGGTTAAATATTGGGGGTATAGCCATTTCCGGCCCTTGCAGGAAGATATTATAAACTCTGTTCTCGAGGGCAAGGATACCCTTGCTTTAATGACCACCGGAGGTGGAAAATCAGTTTGTTACCAGGTACCGGCATTAGCAAAGGAGGGTATCTGTATTGTTATTTCTCCGCTAATTGCATTGATGAATGACCAGGTGGATTTCCTTACGCGTAAAGGAATCCGGGCGGTTATGGTGCACTCTTCTCTCACATCGCGCGAAATTGATTATATACTGGATATTTGTATTCATGGCAATATGAAATTCCTCTATGTATCACCGGAACGGTTGGATACAGACCTGTTTATTGCCCGTGTGCAGCAGATGAAAGTCAACCTAATTGCAGTG
>DATHNK010000495.1:0-5703 GCA_035486075.1 Bacteroidia bacterium | reverse complement strand
AAAATAAGGAACACTTCTAACCTGGGAACTTTGGCTTCCGGCGCTTTCAAAACAATCACACACCGGCGTTTTTCCACACGACGAGAACATTAAAGCTACCAGTACCGAGCTAATAGCTGATAGAATATTTTTGGGTTGTATCTTATCTCTCATCTCTTATCCCTTATAGTTTGTATCCCACCCCCCATTCAATAAGATCGGCCTTAACAAAATGAGTAAGTAATGTAAGGTTGGCTATAAAATGTTTCCCTGCATAGTAGCGCATTCCTATCCTGTTATAGATGGAGCCATTCCCTATGTATTTATTGGTATAAAGATAACCTCCCATTTCAACGGGCAAAGATAATTTACCAAGGGTTAATTCATACGATGCCTTCACACCAAATTGTGTAATATCAAGGCTGTTTTTCAGGAAAACCGAATCATTTTTTATCCGGGCAATATTAGCCTGGTTATAGAAAACATCCACTCCGAGGCCGAGTTTCCCTTTTTTATTCATGCGCCGGTATCGGATGTACGACAGCGAAACATCCGGATACTTTTGTCCGCCCGGAGGTTCAATTTCAGATAGCCCCGCGGATACAATGAAAACATTCTGCATAGTATGTATGTTGCTAGTATCAACAAGGGGTTTCACCGGGCAATGTGTCGCACTTGCTAAATTATAGGATAAGCCCGTATTGGTGGTAATAAGGTTAATGCCGAGGTTTGGTGTTTGAAAGGCTCCGTTGGAGCAATGAGTTAAACCCAGCCCTGTTTCCAGCCGAAGTTTATCAGACAAATAAAAGTGGTAATTGAGCCGGAAGTTGAACATGGCGTTAATATGCGAGCCAATCACATCGTTTTTATGATTATCGAGCCTGGTAAAGATAACAGGCATATAAGCCAGTCCAATGCCCACCCGGAAATAGAGCCTTTCCTTATAACTTTTATTCAGGTGAAAATTGACAAATGGATATAACCCAAACTCATTTCCTAACTGAGCAGGATTATTCAAGTAAGCGGAAAAAAATGCGATACCCGTTTCAGGACAATGATAAGCCCCGAGCCAATTATTCTGACAGGCGGGTTTATTCATGTAATCCACCTCAAAAGCCGGAACATGCCCTTGTATAAGTATGTTCATACTACTGGTGTATAAGGGAAGTATGAAACCATAATGTCCTTCCACAGTGATCCATGTCCCTTTGCGGATGCTGTCCTGCCCCCTGAGTTTACCCATAAACAAAACAGAAGCAAATACTAAAATAAATACCCGGAAATTACGCATCATGGATTGGCAGGAATAGTTGTATATACAGGGGTCTTCCACCGGAAGGTCTGTATTAAATGATTGATGTCTTCCTTCACGAAATTAAGTACAGGCTCTATCGAGTCTTTATTCGGAACGGCATAAAAATACAAGGCCCCCCGCACAAAGTTATGGGTACTATCCATCAGGTAAAACTGCATGTTCGATGCGGCATTACCTTCAATATCAAATATCTTGCCATAAATTCTATCCCTGGTATTTGCTACCGTTTGTTCATTAATGGCTTCCGCCTTTACTTCATGCTGAACCACAAATTTGCGGCACTCTTCCAGTATAGTATCCAGGTTGTTATCTATAGACAGATAGCTCATATATATGTTGCAGCGGAATCTTGGAAAAACCACATTAAGCCAGAAAGAGTTGCCATTTTTGTTAGAATCGTACTGAACCTGAGCATACTGCGGGTATTCAAAGGTAAATGGGAATCCCGAATTATAGGTTCTGTAAGCCTTTTCCGGAAACGCAATACGGAAATACCCGGTACGTTTGGGGGCATAATCGGTATTGGTGCAACCACCAAGGTACAATGCCAATAGGAGGCTTATTATATAAGGTGCGCGTTTCATTTTAAGGACGACAAAAGTAATTATTGCCGGGAAATGAAATTACCTTCCCCTCTCTATTTGATAGAGAGGGGGCAGGGGGTGAGTAATAAACCTGCCTCAATTACTCAACTCCAACCCCTTCTTTACCCATAGAGAAGGGAAGGTCAACTTGCAGTCGTTTTGTACTTACACCTTCTCTATTTTGTAGAGAGGGGCAGGGGGTGAGTAATTTATATTCAATAAGTTATAATTAAATGCCCGTCTCAATCTACAACACCAATACACCATAAGAGAACGTAAATAATAATTTTATTGTGCGGAATAATAAAAATATTAACTTTGTGCCCAATTATTTGAAACTAAAAGCGGAATTTGACGAAAAAAATACTTATTAGTTGGATCAGTTGAGGTTTCAGGTTAGAGTTTTTTTTATTAATTAATTATTTTTTTATTATGAACATTTTTGTATCCAACTTGAATTTTAAGGTTCGCAGCGAAGACTTAAAAAACCTGTTCTCCCAGTATGGTGAGGTATTATCCACCAAAGTTATCACCGACAAATTCTCAGGAAAATCCAGAGGTTTTGGTTTTGTTGAAATGAAAAATGACGACGACGGCCAGAGAGCTATTGCTGAATTAGACCAAAAGGATTTCGAAGGCCGTAACATTACTGTTTCAGTTGCAAAACCACGCACTGAAGGCGGAGGCAACGGCGGAAACGGCGGCGGTGGCAGAAACAACTTCCGCAAAAGCGGCGGTGGCGGCAACGACTACAGAGACTAAGTAATTCTATATTTTAGATACTTAAAGGGGAACAGAAATGTTCCCCTTTTTTGTTATGAGGTGTAAAAAATGTAGCTTTGATAAATTAGAATTGAAATGCAAAAAGGACTTCTTTTTATTCTTAGTGTCTTTTTAGTTTATCGGTGTACCTCACAGGTAACTTTTGAGAAAAATTATTATTTAAATGGAATTGAACCATATAATGTTTCTCCTGTTATTCTAAATACAATAGATAGTGGGTATAAGATAATTTCATTCAGCGGAGACACTACAATTTCAAATAACTTTGTTATTTCTATATCTAGATTTAATAAACTAGGGAAAATTTTATGGAATAAAAATTCCGATTTCTATACTTTACATTACGATGGAGGCTTAGGAGAAGTAGCAGAATATCTTGATAGTAGTTTAGTAATGTTATGGAATGATCAAAATTCTATTGGATTAAATTACAGAACTGGATTTATTCATACAGATAAAAATGGAAATGCTATTTGGGGTAGAAAATATATTCCACCTTCCAATCGTGGGGAAATTTATATAAATAGTTTTGTAAGAACTTTTGATAATGGGCTAATTGGACGGGGTACCTTTGCTACTTATCCAAGTGGATTGGACTTTATTTTCCTTCTTAAAACTGATAGTGCCGGTAATATACAATGGTGCAAACAGTATTATCCTGATAGTGCCGTATTTGCGGTTAACATTGCCCCACGAATTATTCAAACGCCTGATAGTGGTTTTCTTTTCACATTTGCAGCCTTAGATAGTATTTCCACTAATTGGTATGGTTATTTAATGAAAACAGATAACAACGGAACTGTTCAATGGGCGAAAAGATATAATCCAAATCTTTGTTCACCAGAGTTTACTAAGCCACAAATTTCAAACGGAAGTATTTATCTTCCAATGAACTATAATAGTTTTGACAATATTGAGGTACTTAAAACAACAATGCAAGGTATTCCGATATGGAATTTTGCTTATTCTAGCACTAATATGTTTAATACTACTGATGGTAAAACGGACGTTAATGGTAATACACTTTTGTCAGGGGGTACAAACGACACCCTTGGATATATATTTAAAATAGACAGTTTGGGAAATATTCTCTGGTCGCATAAATATGGGATGCCAGATTCATCGTATATATCCAATCTTCAATTCACACCAGATGGAGGAATTCTAGGATATGGTTGGGGCCCATTGTATTCTAAAAGAACCCCTTCACAATCTTTCCTGAATTTAGTTAAAACAGATGCTACAGGTCATGATGGATGTGAACAACCATTTCCAGTAAGTAAAAGCATAGTTCCTTTGGTTTGGCAAGATGTAGGCATTAAAGTGTACCCGGTAGCAATGACCCAGTTGGATACTATTCTTAATTTTCATTCTACTCCGATGGATTCAACTACAATATGTGCTGTAAAACCAATTCTAAAACCAATTGCAAGAATATATGAGAAGAAGGATACTTTATGCAATGGCTATTGTTTATGCTTTACAGATAGCTCACTAAATTATCCTTCCTCCTGGAGTTGGCGGTTTGTAGGAGGAAGTCCTAGTACTTCCAATACTCAAAACCCTTGTAATATCTGCTATTTTACTCCTGGAAAATATCTTGTAACATTAATTGCAACCAATTTTAAAGGCTCTGATACTACATACGATTCAGTTACCGTAATACCTCAACCAATAATAACTATTTCTGGGAAGGATAGTATTTGCAAAGGTGACAGTACGAAATTAACGGCTATGCCAAATGGATTAAAATACTTATGGAGTACCGGTTCAAACAAAGACTCTATTATCGTCAACCCCTTAGCTACAAAAACTTACACTTTAGTTGGCAACAATGGATTTTGTTCTGTCGATACAACAATTACTATTGTGGTTGTTCCCTTGCCTGTAGATTCATTAATTTATAACACTAAGGTTTGTACAGGCAGGCCAGATACCGTTACTGCATCAGGTGGCATAAAATATACATGGAGCAATAGTGACACAGGCACAACAATTATTCTCAATCCAACATCAAATACATTTTTTAGTGTCACTGTCTCTAATGGATTATGTGCTAGTAAAGACAGTGGAAATATTCAAGTATTCCCTTATCCTATTCCAACAATTAGTGATACCCAATATATCTGCCCGGCCAAATTTATCACAATTTCCGCTTCAGGTGGATCAAGCTATTTTTGGAGTAACGGCGACACAACTTCATCTATTTCAGTGAATCCTGTATCTAATACAATCTATAAAGTGAGCGTATCAAATGGTGTATGCTCCACAAGTGATAGCACGGTAGTTATTATTAATCCTGTTCCGGTTCCCAATGCTTGTTGCAATGCTACTATTATTTATGGGGATAGTGTACAGCTTTCGGCATCAGGGGGAATAAAGTATTTATGGTCACCTCCTAGTAGTTTTTGTGACACATGCCCAAATATTACTGTGACACCACCACAAACTAGGACATATACAGTTACTGTTATAAATGATAGCGGATGTATATCTTATGGTTTTGTAACAATAGAGTTGAGTTGCGGCGATGTATTTATTCCGACCGCATTTTCTCCAAATGAAGCTAATAACTCAATACTGTATGTGCGGGGAGTCTGCATAGCTCAGATGGATTTCTTAGTATTTGACCGTTGGGGCAATAAGGTATTTGAATCTCAAAACTTAGATAACGGCTGGGATGGAACATATAAAGGCCTGCCCATGAATATGGGAACCTATGTTTGGTTCCTCAAAGCCTCTTTAGAGGATGGAACAAATATTGAGAGAAAAGGGAATGTAACGTTGGTTAGGTAACCCCACTTTACACCCCCTAACCCCTCAAATCACAACTTACTGATTCTCTTGTGTATTTTGTTTTACACCTGTATAACGTGTAAAATACCCATAATTTATTGGTATCCAGTTTAATATGCATTTTGTTTTACACTTCCTAAAAAGAGTGTAAAGCCGTGTTGCTTATAACTAATAGATTGTCAGATGTATTTGTAGTTTGTTTTACACCCCTATAAAACCCGTAAAAGTGTAAAATGATGTAAAACA
>DATHNK010000494.1:0-3697 GCA_035486075.1 Bacteroidia bacterium | reverse complement strand
TTTCTGTAGGACAAGGGCCATTAGCCAATACTGTATAATCAACTGTATATATACCAGGTGTACTTGTACCCGGTGTAATTGCACCTGTACCCGCATCAATAGTTAATCCGGCAGGAGTAGCTGAATATGTACCACCTGTGTACGTATAAACACCTCCTGAATATCCAGTTAAAGTTGGAGCATCAGTACCTACATTGCTTGTACAATATGGACTGCCCGAATAAGAAATAAGAGCTCCATAAACCTCAATGGAATCCATATAACCTACCGGGGTCGTTATAGGGCCTGAGTAAGAACAGTACCCATACGATGACCATGACAAAGTAACATAATAATAGAATACCCCTGGAGTTGCTGTTGAAGGAGTATAGTAGTCGGTTTGATTACCGAAGTATTGCGTATAAAAGCTGTTTGACTGAACCAGCGTACCTCCCGAATTGGTTAAAGTATTTGTTTCATACCAGGCAGAATTCATGTAATCCTGGTAAATGAAATCAGCGCTGGAACAATCGGTAGTACCCCAGGTTACTGATAATTGATTTGGAGTATCATTCAGGCAATAGGCCTGGCCTCCCGTCATTGGACCGGCAAAACCGGACGGATAAATTTCTGAATACGCCAAAACTTTTGTTGAACTGAACAAAAGTAAAAAAGCTGAAAGAGCAAGAATTTTTGCACTTAATTTGGCTAGTTTGGTAGTAAATAATTTGGTCATTTTGTTAGGTTTTTTAAGGTGTGCGTTAGGTGTTGGAACTTATCGTTAGGGTTTTAAAAAAGAATTAATTTATTTTTTTGATATATTTACGGTACACTAAAAAAATCAGTACAGGTCTCTGAGTTATTCAGAGCACAATGTTAAAAAATATAGTGATATGAATCACAAACCGATTTAAAAAAAGTTACACTCCCTATTGAAATTAACATACAAAATACTGTTATTCAGACAATAAAAATTTTACCTACGCATAAAAATTAACCATTTTTTAATTGTTAATTTTTTACCCCTCCCCACACAAATTCATGAATATTATAAAATAATACATTTGCTTCCTGTTAAAATTAACGTATTCTTACCTGCTGAAAAAGAAAATTGCAGAAAGCCGGGGCTATACAAATGAAAATGAAAAATATCTTTGAAAATAAAAAAACTCCGGCATTACTTTTATTTACCGTTTTATCCGGCATATTGCTTATAATTTCATGGCCTCCACGGCATACGGGCTTTTTACTATTCCTAAGTTTCATCCCGCTTTTATATGCCTTAGACCAGGCAAAAAACCTGAAACAGACTTTTCTTTTCTCATTAATTGCCTGCCTGCTTTGGGCATTAGGAACCATGTATTGGGAAGCCGGAGTTTCCACTTTGAATGCCGATAGCAAGCGATTCTTTTTTATCCTTTCCTTTTTAATAGTTGCCTTACTAATGACGATCCCTTTCCTGCTTTGGAAAAGATTACAAAAATATTTGCCCGCTTATCTCCGGTGGCTTAGCTTGCCTTTGTTGTGGACGGCATACGAGTATTTAAACGGCAAAGGCGATCTGGCCATGAACTGGCTAAATCTGGAGTATGGCTTAACCTATTTCCCCGGTGTAATTCGATTTTCACAATTCACGGGCTCGCACGGTGTAACGTTCCTTGTAATGTCCGTAAATATATTGTTGTATTTAATTCTAAAGAACCGGAAAGAAAAGAAACCGCTGAAAGTACCGGTACTATTGTTGCTCCTGATTTTGTTGGGAGTAACTGCAACTGATATTATTTCCGGTTCAGCAGTAAATACTGTAAACGGAAAAACAAAAAAAGTAGCCATCATTCAACCCAATTGGAACTCCTTTTATACACCGGATGACAATGCTTTTGACCATGAAATAGACACCCTTGAAAAATTAACCGCCCCGCTCATCGGCCAGCATATTGACCTGGTAGTTTGTTCGGAAGCTTTCATCCATCACCAATCCAGGAGCACACACGCTATTCTTATGGATGGAATCAACCTGAATGATTCTACCGTTCAGCGATTGAGGAGGCTTTCCGCAAAATTAGGGGCGCCTATACTTACAGGTATGGAACTCGCAAAGCTTTACAGCAGCGACGGCCCTCCTACCCTAACCGCACAATTTGTTTCGCGCAAATTTTATTACGACACCTATAATGCCGCGGTTTTAATTTCTTACGACCAGCCTGTACAGATATATGTAAAAAACAAACTTTGTCCCTTTACCGAAAGATTCCCGTTTTTAGGTTTCTTTTCTTTTTTCAATAACTATAATGAACGCATCAATAAAAAGTATATTTCTTATGGCACCTTTGAAAACCCCAACATAATTACCTATGGCGATATGCGCATTGCCGCCGCCATTTGCTGGGAAAGTTCCTTTCCGGATTATGTGGCAGATATGGTGCGTAAAAACAACGCCAATATGGTTGCCCTTGTATCCAGTAATTTTTCCCTGGGCCCTGTTGCTGCCAATATTGATGAGGCATACACCATTCCGTTGGCTGTACAGCTCAATTGCCCGGTGGTGCGTTGCGCCAACACAGGCATTTCCTGCTTCATCGATAAAAATGGGAATGTATCCCAAACCTCCCACTGGGATGAACAGAAAGTTATGGTGCAAGATGTAGAACTCAGCTCAGCCCAAACCCTTTTTGTGAAACAGGGCGATCTCGTTGGTAAATATTCTTTTATACTAAGTATTCTGCTGCTGCTTTTCCCGTTCACAAAACGTATTTTCAAAAAATTGGCGGGACCAAAAGAGGCTGAAAAAAATCGTCAGCCCATAAGGCCATCAAAATCGAAAAAATAAGCTCCGGCTTTTATTTGTTCATACTGAATTAACATATCCTTAATACCATAGGGATAGTTTTGGTTCATTAAAATTCCCATTATGAAAGTTCTATCCTTGTCAGGTTTGTTCACCATTGGCGCTTGTGCCATCCTGCTTTTTTCAGGCTGCAACCGCAATCCGGTAATCGATAACTACACCATTGTAGTTACAGGCGACGACCGCATTGCACCCAAGGAAGATTCCGCACACCCGGAATGGAACACAGTGAATGAGTACCAGGTGAAGCGCCTCTTTAAAGAAGTATCTGAAATGAAGCCCTTGCCAAGAATGCTCATTATTAATGGCGACCTGGTTTTAGGATATTGCGATGGCGATACCAATAAACTTGCCAATGAGTTGCGTGCCTGGATAAAACTATATAAAGAATCACCCCTTGCTTCCACTACTGTAAAGTTAATAGCCTTCCCCGGAAACCATGAAACGGTTGAAAAGATAGGTTCGGGAAAAATAGCCGCCAGCCCCGATGAAAGGACCTTTGTAAGAGAAATGAAAGATTACATTGCAGGAGACAATGGCCCGCATTACACCGGTTTCAGGCCAGGAACAGACAGCCTTATGTCTGACCAAAACCAACTTACCTATTCGTTTGATTACGGTGGCGACCATTTTGTAATAATAAATACCGACGGCCTTGCCCGCGAAAGCCGTATCCCTTATCACTGGCTCGATAAAGACTTGAAAGCCGCCCACGAAAATGGCGCTAGACACATCTTTCTTTTCGCCCATAAACCCGCATGGGCCACTTCCATGTCGGGCGAGGCAGGATTGAATGAGGTGCAAGCCAACCGCGACAGCGCCTGGGCCATTATGGAAAAATACAATGCCGATGTTTACTTCTGTTCGCAC
>DATHNK010000493.1:0-4462 GCA_035486075.1 Bacteroidia bacterium | reverse complement strand
CACCGACAGAACCGCTTAAATAGCCAAAAGTGGAAGCCTTTCCCTGGAAAATATCTTTGGCATAAATGGGAAACAGAGAATTGTAAGGCAATACGAGTAAACTTACAATGGCAAGGAATAAAATAATCAGGCCAATGCTTGGAGTAGCCTTTAAATAGGTAAAGCCTTCTTTAAATTCCTGTATTACATTTTTCGATTTATTATGCGGAATTGGCCTGCTGAAGCGCATAAACAGGAGCGAAATAATTACCGCGATGAAACTTACGGCGTTTATTACAAAACATATTCCGGCGCCGAATTCCGCCAGCACCAATCCTGCCAGCGAAGGCCCGAGTATTTTTGCCAGATTTACCATGGATGAATTCAGCGCGATAGCGTTGGATAGGTCATTTTTATCATCTACCATGTCGTAAACCAAAGCCTGCCGCGCCGGAACGTCAAAAGCGTTAATAACACCCAACAAAATACTTACCACTAATATTTCCCAAACGGTATAATGATGAAGCAATACCAGTATGGCCAGCAAAAGGGCTTGTACGAGTGATAGAACCTGTGTGGTAAGCAATACTTTGTAGCGATCATACCTGTCTGACACTACACCGCCGAAAAGGGAAAAAAGAAAACTGGGAAACTGTGTTGCAAATACCGTTAATCCAAGCATGAATGATGAATGAGTTTCAACATAAATAACCCAGGGAATAGCTGTTTTTTGCATCCAAGTGCCTATAAGGGATATAGATTGCCCTGTGAAGAACAGCCTGTAGTTGCGGCTTTTAAATGCTCTGAATGTGTTTATTTTAATACCCGATGCCATAAATTATTTTCCGGTTATTTGTGCTCTATTAGTTTGTTTAAGATGGGCAACGCCTTTATAAGATACTCTTTCTCCTTATTGGTAAGCGTAAGTTCAATGGTGTTTTCCAGCCATTTGTCTTTGTCATATCTCACCTTCTCCACCATTTTTTTCCCAAATACAGTAAGAGAAATATATACTTTGCGCTTGTCATCTTTAGACGGGGTTCTTTTAATGACGGCTTGTTCTTCGAGTTTTTTTAAGATCTGCGACATCGATTGGGTTGTAATCCTTGTTAATGCCGCCAATTCTGTGGGTAATAAGGAGGAAGAACGGGCCAGATGCCCTATAGTTTCCACTTCCGTCATTGAGTATTCCTTAACGGAATCGGCTTGTTTGCGCAAGCCTTTGTGAAGATTGGAAACCACCGAACGCAGGGAGGAAGATAATTCTGCTGTATCCATATATGTAATGTAACTTGGTATATTAACTTGTTAGTTTACCTTACAAATATACATCATTTTATAGAGTCAGTGTCTATTTTTTGTTGAAAAAACTAACAGTAGATTCACTATTAATTGATATTGAGCAACTAAAAATCAGTATCAATAAACAGGCAAGTTACGGTTGGGAAGAGAAAACGAAAAGCAATCCTCGTTGACAGGATTGCTTTTATCAGCGGAGATTGGGGGACAGAGTTCGAACAATTTGTTGATTGGATTACAACAAATTCTGGCTTTTTATGATAGGTCAAGTTATAGATAGTGTTTTGAAATAAATGCCCGCCCGGAACCCGACTTGAGATATTTTTCAAAAGTAAAGGCTTTACATTTATCTCCAAAAACCGTATAGGAAATTAATTTTATCGTAATCTTTCCTTAGTGGCCGGAACACCGCCATCTTCGTGCCTTTTAATTCTTTCACTAATATTTTCTGAACAACCTGTATACAGATGCTCATCATTGCATTTCAGAATATACACATACCAAGGCATTTCGAATATAATTTTAAACCCGCCTATGCTCGCTACCTTGCGGACTGCGTCCGCCGTAGCCGAGCTTCGGCGAGGCGAAGGCGGAGAGAGAGGGATTCGAACCCTCGGTACCCGTGAAGGTACAGCAGTTTTCGAGACTGTCGCATTCGACCGCTCTGCCATCTCTCCGTTAAATAGGGGTGCAAAAGTAGAATTTCAAACTGTTCTGCAAGTTAAAGACCCTGTTTTTTTTGCCTATTTTTGCAATTCATGGAGATTAAAGAAAGCCTTAGGGTAACTCTTAGTTCGTTACCTGACTCACCGGGTGTTTATCAGTATTATGATAAAGAAGGTGAGATTATATATGTTGGTAAGGCCAAAAACCTGAAAAAAAGGGTTAGTTCTTATTTCCAGAAAAATCATGATACAGGTAAGCTTTACATGCTTGTGAGGCGTATTGAGAAGATAAATTACATAGTTGTAAAAACAGAATGGGATGCGCTCTTGCTGGAGAATAGCCTGATAAAAAAACATCAGCCCCGCTATAATGTAATGCTGAAGGACGATAAAACCTACCCCTGGATATGCATTAAAAAGGAACCGTATCCACGCATCTTTTCTACCCGTAAAGTTATTAAAGATGGCTCGGAATATTTTGGGCCTTATGCTTCCGGCAGAATGATGCATGCCATGCTGGAACTGGTGCGGGGACTCTACCCATTGCGCAATTGCAACCTTAACTTAACAGAAGAAAACATTCAAAAAAGGAAATTCAAAAAATGCCTTGAGTACCATTTGGGCAATTGCAAAGCTCCATGCGAGGCATTGCAAACCAAAGAAGAGTATGATAACTCCATAGCCCACATCAGGCAAATTGTAAAAGGAAATATCCAAGGTTCTATTCGTCTGCTAAAGGAAGAAATTGAAAAGTATGCTGCTAACCTGGAGTTTGAAAAGGCACATGAACTGAAAGAAAGAATGGAGATGCTCGAAAAATACCAAAGTAAATCAATGGTGGTTAGCCCTACCATTGATAATGTAGATGTATTTAGTGTAATTACTGATGAAAAAAGCGGATATGTGAATTACCTGAAAGTAATGAATGGTGCCATTGTCCAATCGCATACAATAGAGTTAAGCAAGAAATTGGAGGAAACCCCCGAAGAGTTATTACTATTAGGTATCGCCGAGTTAAGATTGAGATTTGAAAGTCATTCGCCCGAAATAATCATTCCTTTTGAAACGGAAGCTGAAGTGCCTGATGCAACCTTCTTTGTTCCGCAAAAGGGCGATAAGAAAAGACTTTTGGAACTATCGGAAAACAATCTGCACTACTATATAAAGGAAAAGGAAATGCAGGAAAGTTTGAAGTCACCCAAGACTAAAACAGAGGCTCTTCTGGAACAAATGAAAAAAGATTTACGTCTGAAGGAACTACCTGCACACATTGAATGTTTTGACAACTCGAACATACAAGGAGCCTATCCGGTGGCAGCTATGACGGTATTTAAAGACGGCAAGCCCAGTAAGCGTGATTACCGCCATTTTAATATCAGGACAGTAGAGGGGCCGGATGACTTTGCATCTATGGAAGAAGTAATTTACCGAAGATATAAAAGGGCCGTGGATGAAAACGAATCGTTACCGCAGCTAATAGTTATTGATGGGGGTAAGGGACAGCTTAGTTCCGCCATGGAAAGCCTGACCAAGTTAGGATTAGAAAATAAAGTGGCAGTGATTGGCATTGCAAAAAGATTGGAGGAAATATTTTTTCCGGATGATCCAATACCCTTGTATCTGGATAAACGCTCTCAAACCCTGAAAATAATTCAGCAAATAAGAGACGAAGCCCACCGGTTTGGTATAACCCATCACCGCAAAAGACGCAGTAAAGGCGCTATTAAATCAGTCTTGACCGATATAAAAGGAGTAGGGGAGAAAACTACCCAGAAACTACTGACCCACTTTGGTTCGTTGGAACGTATTCAGAATGCTTCACAGGAAGAAATAGCCAAACTGATTGGAGAGAAGAATGCCTTGTTGGTAAAGGGTTTTTTGAATAAAGAAAAGGCAAATAATTAGATAGTACCGACCTCTATCATTATGTTTTCGAAATAAAAGTAAAAACCAAAACTATCTCTTATTTTTTTAGGTTCGCGTTCAAGAGAAACTCCTCCCTCTTTTAGTTTTTTATATAACTCGTTTACTTTGTTTGGGCCGTCTAGCTTAAACCCGATATGAAAAGCATCAGGATATGTGATATTTCCCTTTTGATTCATGCTTGATGACATAAGAACAAGCTCAAAGCCATCACTACCTGTTAAAACAGCAACAAGGTTATCGCCTTTTACATCCCCACATTTAAAGTTGAAATAGGTTTCAAAAAAAACAATGGCCTCCGCTACATTTGTAACGGTTAAATTAAGATGGTTAAGTTTCATTTTCTAAGGCCAGCCTATTTCTTGGTGGCGGAGGCTGTTGCAGGCTCCATCTTTTTCATATCCACGCCGCACATAGTACATTTGCCTGGTTTCTTGGCAGTCATGTAGCATTCCGGGCAATAGTAGTCGCCTACTTTCACAAGAGCTACTTTATCCTTCGGGCAATCTCCGGCTTTGGTTCCGGTATATCCACAAATAGGGCAACGATAAGCATCTCCGGTTTTGGTGGCCGTAGTAGCAGCAGTTTTTTGGGTT
>DATHNK010000492.1:0-3373 GCA_035486075.1 Bacteroidia bacterium | reverse complement strand
CGCAAAGGCGAGGCATATATTACGACCCAACAAGATGGTTTGTACTTTTCCTCCAACATTGAAGCTACAACCCCTGTTTTAACTGTACTGGACCAATACCCTTTCCGTGCCCCAAACCGGGTTTATTTTAATCCCTATAATACGAATGATGTTTGGGTAAACAGCTTTGGTAATGGACTGCAAATGGGCACTTTTGTAACTACGGATACAAAAGAGGTAAAAGAATTATCCGGAGCTACCATTTATCCAAATCCAAACACAGGCTCATTCTCACTTGTACTGAAAAATGCGCCGAACGATAAAACGATTTTGGAAGTCTATAACATGCTGGGAGAAAAAATTTACTCTACAGGAGTATCTTTTTTCAGAACCGAAATAAACCTTGGCACACAACCATCCGGAGTATATATTTATAAAGTAATTAATGAGAATACCGGATTGATCGGAGAAGGCAAAATCCTGATTCAATAGGTAGTTCAACAGCATAGTTCTCTGTGTGAAGAGTTCATAAGGTAAAAAGCCAGAGGCTTTACAAACTTTATGAACTCTTCCCTTTATTAAAAGGTGCGTCCCTATTCCCTGCACATAACTATATTTGCAGCCTTGCAGGGATTTATGAGAGCATTCACATTCTTACTTTTATTATGCGGCATAGCATCGCACTGTTCGGCACAAACCAATTCCGCCCTGCCTCAAAGTGCCATACCCGACACGGTCTTAATGGATGATGGCAAAACTATTGTTTCACATGTGATTGATACTATTGGTTATAGTATTGAAATAACCCGTCCCCACAGGAAGCATAAAAAAATTGAAATTGACAAGGACAATATATTCCAGATAACATTCGGAAGTTCGGGCAAAACAGTGGTATTCTATTTTCATGATACGCTCACAGGAAACGACCTTACAGTCGACGAAGCACATAAGTTTATTGAAGGGGAACAGGACGCGGAACGTGGCTTTCATGCGTTGGGGACTTCGGCAATTGCATTTGCTATAGGTACGGCATCCGGTGTAATTGGAGCATCCTTTTTTGCATTGGCGCCTTCTTTCGCTTATGCAGGGTTTATGTCTTACCGGTATGTAAAGATCAGGCACCGGAGTGTTAAGAGAATTGAGAATGTTCACCACGATGGCTACCTATATGGTTATTCTTATGTATCCCGGCGCAAGCGTACTACCAAAGCGCTTTTATGGGGCGGCATAGGTATTGTGGCGGGTACCATTATTCATTATATTATTCTTAATAATAATTGATTCATGCCAGTATCCCGATATATTAAAAACGGGATTAGTTTTTTTATCTATTCCAACCTGTTTATAGCCTTTTGTGTATGTGCATATACGGCAAAAACCACCTTGCTTTTATATGGCAACAACGGAAGCCCGCTTGTCAACTCATTTGTTTTCAGCGCCACTTTGCTTTTCTATTGCTTTCACAGGGTAAATAAAATAAAATTCCTTACCCCGGGCGAAAACATGGAAGAACGCAATAACTGGATGAGTGGGCACAGACCTGTTTACTATACATTTATAATACTATGTTCCATCACATTGCTGGTTGAGTTGTTTTTTATGCCCCTGCGAGCCTGGGTAGTATTTATTCCTGTAGGTATTTTGGGTGTGGGATACACGTTTCCCATTATACCTTCTAAAAAAGGCATGAAACGCCTGCGTGATATTTACTGGTTAAAAATAGTATGGATCTCCTTAGCCTTTTCATGGCTCACCACCTTTCTGCCGGTAATTTTTATTGAACCTGTATCCACATTGCTAAAACCTTCTGCGCTATTTATTTTCTGCCGAAGCTTCCTTTTCCTTTTCGCGGTATGTATGCCATTTGACATTCGCGACATGCAATTTGATAAGCAAAGGGGAGTAAATACTTTACCTGTTAGTATTGGAGCTAAAACCTCTACTTACATTTCTATTACCGTATTGTTAATTTTCATTTCGCTAGTCTGCACCCAGTTCCTTTATTTCGGTTTAGATTTTAAAGTAGCCACTGCCCTATTTATCTCAGCTTTTCTCACCATAGCTCTGCTCCCGCTTGCCAATAAAAAAAGGCCAGCCGTTTTATTCCCATTGCTTTACGATGGTTCTATGCTGGTGCAATGGATTTTGGTATTACTATTTACTCACTTCTGATACGTTGAAACTTGAATATATTTGCCGCTTCAGTTAGTGAAAATTAAAACGAACATTTTGTAATGACCCTCCATAATTTATCAAGAACCCGATTTTTTCTATTTTTAATTTTTAGCTTTTCATTTTTAATTTCCGCAGGTGCGCAAACCTGGTCGGGGGTGGGTTCTGGAGCAAAAGGCAGCTTTACACCCATGTGTGTTCATAATGGAAAACTATACGTCGGCGGTATGGATAGTGTTGGCAAAAAAGCCACGCACCTTGCCAGTTGGGATGGCAAAATGTGGGCTTCGCCCGATTCCGACTTCCAGGGGAGTATTACCGCCATGGTTGAATATAACGGAAAGCTTTATGCCGGAACGGAAATAGGTACGGGTAATAGCGCTTCCTATAACCTGTTGCGCTGGAATGATACCTTATGGAAATATGTCGGGTCTGCCAATGGAAGAATAAATGCCCTTTATGTTATGAAAGGCGAACTTTATATTGGAGGGAGTTTTACTAAAGCGGATACTGTGGCTGCCAAGCATATTGTTAAATATAGCGACTCTGCCGGATGGCATAAAGTTGGACACGGATTACCCAACAATGTTTGGGCGCTTATAGTTTTCAGGGAGATGCTTTACGCGGGCGGGCAGTTTGAATCGGTAGAAAGATTGAATGGTAAAAGCTGGGAAGATGTAATGAGCAGCGGACAGCAATACAAAACGGGTTGGGTAAAAGGATTTACCAATTACTTTGATGAACTATATGCCTGCGGTGAATTCAACTATTTGTTAAAATGGAACTCCCAGGCTTGGTCGCCCGTAGGGCCATTTAACGATGGAGCCTCTGCAATGGCTTTTTATGATAACGGACTGTTTGTTGGTGGCGGATTCACTTCGGTTCCCGGGGTTGATAATGTGTTTCATATTACCAATTACCAGAATAGCACCCGTGCCTGGAGTTGTATGGGTGGCGTAATATATTGGGCAGGCGATTGTAAAACATACACAGGTACGGTAAGTTCGCTGGCGGTTTATAAAAACGAACTTTATGTGGGAGGGCAGTTCATGATCGCCGGAGGAAAATTTGCTTCGAATATTGCGAAGTGGACAGTTCCAATGGAGAACAAATAGCCGGAGCCCGGCTTTTGTTTTACACTTTCATTTGGTCATCCCGTCCGCCAGCTGGCGGATTAAGCATCCCAAACAAGGGCGAATTATTGCGATGCTGAAACAAGTTC
>DATHNK010000491.1:0-3455 GCA_035486075.1 Bacteroidia bacterium | reverse complement strand
AGGGTAATGCCTTTCCCTAAAATATCTATAAACTGCTTGGGGTGTGTGGCACGGCTCATGGGCCAGAAACGGCTCCCAACTCCACCGGCCATTATTACGCAGTAATGATGCTTGTTCATGATTTCAACTGTTGCAATGCTTTTCTTAGACGATTAATAACATCGGGAATTTCGTTCACTTTGGAAGTTCCCACCGAAAGCCTGAACCAGGGCGATTCTACAGATCCGCCGAACGCGTAAAAAGGCACGATGGCTACATTGGCAACGTCCAGCAAATAGCGCATAACACTTTCGCTATCGGTTAATGTAACGCCTGTGGCGGTTTTCATACCTGCCAGTTCAAAATTTACGGTAAGGTAAATAGCTCCCTGCGGCTTAATTACATTCACATGGAAGCCTTCTTCTTTCAGTTGGGTGAATCCTTTATAGAACTCCTCCAGCCTTTCATAAATATTTTCTTTGAACCTGCTGAGAAACCTGGTAACATGCGGAATATTATCAAGGTATTTGGCAACGGCCACCTGCTCGGCTTTAGGTGCCCAGGCGCCCACATGGCCTATGATGGATTTCATTTTATCAATTATCTGTTTGTTTCCCATCGACCAGCCCACACGTACACCTGTTGAGGCGAGGAATTTGGAAATACCATCTACAAAAACCGTGTAGTTGCGCATTTCCGGGAACATGGTAACGGGATTGTAATGCGTGGTTCCGGCAAAAGTAAGCTGGCAATAAACCTGGTCGTAAAGCAAATAAACAGGCTTCTTGCCGATGGCTCCCCTCCGGTAGTTTTCTTCCAGTATCAACTGGCATATATCATGCAGCCCCTTATGGGTAAACATTGTTCCGGTAGGGTTTTGCGGCGAACAAAGAGAAATAAGCGTTACCTTTTCAATGTGCGGTTTTATATCTTCCGCAGTCGGCATAAAATTGTTGGCTGCGCTTGCTTCCACCTCTATTCCTTTAGCGGCGGTAAGGCTTATATAATGATTGTTGTTCCATGATGGAACAGGATATAACACATAATCGCCCGGATCTACCAACGCCCTGTATGCCGAATAAATAATTGGCCTTGCACCACCCGCAATAATAATTTCATCGGACGGTGAATATTGCAACTCCGATGTTGCGTACAAATAGCGTGATACTGCCTGTCTCAAAGCCAGCACCCCGTCAGACGGCGGATAATTGGTTTGATTGTTTTGATATGCTTCTATAATGTCAGCTTTCAGTTCTTCCGGTATTGGGAAAATAGTTGAATCAAAATCACCTACAGTGAAATTATAGATCTTTTCTCCTTTTCGTATTTTTTCGTTTACCTCTGCGGCTATTTTCAATATTTCAGAGCCTACTAAGTGCTCCGCCATTTCAGATACTTTTACTTCTGCAGGCTTTGGCTTTGCTATGGTTGATTCCATTACTTACATTTTTTAGATTGGCAAAGGTATAAAAATCAACATAAAATTAATGAGATATGCATTATACCTACGCTAACTTCCTTACGGATTGATTTATAACAGGTTACTGATCCAATGTTAACAATTGCAAGACTACCGCCTTTCTGCATATATTTTTTAATAGATTTGCCGTATAGGAATTATTAAACTTACTTGTCATGTCAAAAACCAAAGTACTATTCGTGTGCAGTCATAATGCAGGCCGCAGCCAAATGGCTGAGGCGTTATTAAATAAACACGGCCAACCCCGTTTTGAAGCGGAAAGCGCTGGCCTGGAAGCAGGAACTCTAAATCCGCATGTGGTGCTTGTGCTGAAAGAAGATGAAGGAATAGACATATCTCAAAATCAAACCAAGGATGTATTTGAATTTTACAAACAAGGCAAGCATTTTGACTATGTTATTACCGTTTGCGACACAGCAAATGAACAATGCCCTTTCTTCCCTTCTCAAAAAGGAAAAATGCATTGGTCATTCCGCGACCCTTCCAAGTTTACCGGCTCACCCGAGGAAATTCTGGAAGAAGTGAAAAAACTGAAAGAAGAAATGAAGAAAGAAATCACAGAATTTATTGATGTAATTCAGATAGACTAAAGCTATCGTCATTGCGAGGCTTTGCGAAGCCCGCCGGAACGGTTCGTCCGGGTGGGCAATCTCTTTCAAGGATGAGGATTATATCTGTCATTAAATTTCAATACCCATTTTAAGCTGTCGGGAAAAGGTAAATTCCAATCATTAAAATCATCGGGAAATATTAGCATGTGGTTATTTTCGGGATTGGTGGTGTCATATATTACAGGGAACTTTTTCCCTATAAGGCGCTGCCATCCTACCAATATACTTGCATTACCATAAGATATAGTGGAGTTATTGTTGAATCCGTATACATAGAAACTATGGCGATTACTGCGGCCATAAGTTTCCTTGGCATTTAATATAATACCCGTTACAATTTTTTTATGGGTCTCTAGCGAAGCCGCTAATTTTTTTCGATGAACTATATACATTATTTCCATTACTGCAAATTCAAAAAAGATAAGTACAAATAAAATTATTAGTTTTTTCCGGCTTAAATTTATCTTCCACATCATTTTAAACTCTTCTGCAAAAATATGATCCTATTGAAAACGACAACATAATGGTAAGATTGCTTCGCAAAGCCTCGCAATGACGACAGCACTCTTATTACTTGAGGCTCCAACTAAAACCCAAATCTTATTCCTATCAGGAAATTGAACCGTTCCATTTCGTAGTTATCCCAGGTATAATAGGCCACATTGGCAATATTATTCAGGTTAAGGAAAGCAGTAAACGATTTGTTGTATTTATACTCTGCACCAAGGTTAAGGTCAGGATAACCGGAAAGCGTTTTCGCCGTTATAGCATCGTTTACTATTTCGGGAGCGTACTGCGAGCCTACTACAAAGAATTCCGCTTTCAAAATATATTTATTCCGGATGGTATATTTTCCTGTTGCACTGATTTTCAACGCCGGGCTATACCATGCTTTAAGCTGGTTGGTGGGGGTATAAATATTATAGTCGCCTGCTAAAATAATACTCAGGTTATTTTTCCACTTGTAATCCAGGTCGCCGTGAATATTGAACACCTTCACATTATCGTACACAACAGTAAAGCGATTCTTCAATGGTTCCAATGTATCGGTTACAAACAGCGGCATATTCTTTATCATCGATTGGGCTACGCTTGCATTGTAGGTAAGTTGCTGTGTAATACTCCCCGCAATTCCGCCATAGGCGTGGTATTCGGTATAGGTATAGTGCAACTTCATTGTATCCTGGACAAATGGATTCCTGTCTGACAGCGATTTGTAACTGTCGAAAGTTTCATTGCCATCAATGCCCGCATATATCATAACTACATCTTGTGCAATATGGTAACGGACAAGCAGGTCGGGATATACATTGGCTTTTTTATCCACCGGGTCGAAATATACATTCGCTCCCAGGTGAGCATCCCAATGGGTTTCCGCAGTAGTA
>DATHNK010000490.1:0-3508 GCA_035486075.1 Bacteroidia bacterium | reverse complement strand
AAACTTAATGGCAGCCACATTTTTCTGGTAGGTTTCGTCTTCCCGAATCCAGTTGTAATGGGTTTGAGAAGTAATACCAGCCGCTTTCGCCGACCTGGTAACGATTCCATTGTATGCACGCAGAGCCCTTAACATACGCTGCTGCCGCTGAATGGTACTCATTGGAGATGATTTTCCTGACATAATTTTTAATTTGAATGCAAATAAACAACACAGGAAAGTGGTTTCAGAAGAAGTCATTGACTTTTTCGTAAAATAGTTGGTAATATGCAGAAATACAGTTAGATATATTTATATCAGTAAATTATTTATGGTATAATTGCCTTATAATTATCAGGCAAACTTTCATGATAAAAGTCGGGTATAAAAATTAGGGAGTATAAAATGGCACGTAATAATTTGTAAGCCTGTTAATTGCAGGCCCATTTTATATACTCGTAAAATTCGTAAGTTCGTAAAGAAGTGTAAAATAAAGTCGGGGCCCATAAGGCAAAAAATAGTGCGTTCTGTCATGCTGAACTTGTCCGCGCGGATGAATCTTTCGGACGAGTAAATTCGGCATAACCGGATAAAAGTGAAAAATAGAAGCAGGGTCAAAAAATAATGGTCAAGTAAAACTTTACAAACATCTTTTAAAAAGAAAAACCTCCTGCGTGGTTCAGGAGGTTTTCAAGTATAAAGAAATATTTTTTATTGCTGATTGCCTATTGCTGTATTGGTGAATGGATAGCAGCCAATGTCGGAACAAGGAGCCGATTCATTCGGAGTGAAACCAAGTTTTGGAATTGAAACAGAAGCGCATGCATTGATTGGATAACCCGAAGGGAAACTTGTAGTTCCTGCACCAATACAGGGAGAGCCGGTTACAAGGTGAAAATCAAAACCAGGGCCGCCATCAGCAGATTCATAATTATTCACCTGAACTAAAGGGTAACCACTTTCAGGAAGCGGAAAGTTCAGGAACTTCGGATTATTTTCGCCGCATAAAGCTGCCGCATCGGCTGCATTGTACGCTGCAGAACCGGTATTATTATATATATATCCTGTTTCCGCCGGAATAGGTGAAATGTATGCGTTCAGCTTGGTAATATTTCCCGGGTTAGGATAGAACTGGCTCGTTACAACTAGAGAATCTCCATACGTAAAATTATTGCCATACCATAGGTGCAAGGTATCTGCAATAGGGCTATACACAATACGGAAGCCGATCCTGCAATTTACAATCAGGTTATTATAGGCAGCACCTTCCGCACCTTGTTCATAATCTATATCCGAGCCAACACCTCCGCTACCATTGCGGTAACCGCAATTTATGTAAGTATTATTATACATGCACATGTTGCATTGAACAGGATTTCCTCCTTTGTTGGATGCTTTAGAACCATTGGTTGCCTCACCTATATACAAGTTGTAAGCACAGTCTCCAACTCCTCCGCTCTTCACGTTATTGCAATCTCCTCCCTGGTAACCCATCTTTTCAAATACATTTCGCATGATATCAAACTTTCCGGTTTGAACCCTAACCGCGTCATCAATACCTCCGTACATTTTACAATCTTCCATGATAAAATTACCGTTAGTATTTTGGAATAATATTCCGTACGAAGTACCATTTGATTTTGTGCCGGTAACCGGTTCCGCCCTATGAAAAGGAGCTCCGGTAAACCAGATCTGGGTCCATTTTAAAACCAATAATGTACAGGATGTATCACACTGTATTCCCGACCACCAGCCATTGCCATTATTCCAGGCAGGGTCTGTTCCTTCAGTTGCCGACAGGGCGTTGTTTGGTGTAACCGCGCAATCTGTCATAATAATGGGGTTGGCTTCAGTTCCCAGCGACACGAAAGCTCCTTTTACAACAATGCAACTTGTATCTTCAACACAAATTTTTACTCCGGGTTGAACGAATATTGTATCTTTTGGTTCAACCTCAATGTCTCCCACTATAGTATAAGTTGTGTTCGCCAGCAGGGTGCCATTATATGCAGTTGGGGAGGCGCTTCCCTTCACTCCCAGGGTTGTACTTGTTATTCCGTTTACCGGTGGAACATAAGCGGAGGATACATAATGATTTTCAATAGTCTTTTTACAGGAAGAAAAAGTAAGTCCTGCGACTATGGCAATTGTTCCGGTAAGTAAAAAAAAGTTTTTCATAGGATATATATTATTCGTGGTTGTCTTTGTAAGGTAGATTTATTAAAATTTGTTTTATTAAAATTTGTAGCGTACTCCAAGCGTGTAATATTGTCCGTAGGTTTCTTTTTCCTGGAGAACGCTGCTTATTAAACCGCTTCCGGACTGGTAAGGCAGATACTTGGTAATTCCAACATTGCTGTAAGGGCTTGTAGGGTACTCCATAATTTCAAGCGGGGTGTTAAGGATATTATTCACCTTGCCGAAAACACTTATCTTAAGTTTCTTCGATAACCTTTGCTGGAATGAAAAATCTAACCGGACTTGGGGCATTTGCCACATATCAAGGCCATAATCAGGTGAAGCAACGGCAATTAATTTTCCGGTATAAACACCCGACACATTTAAATCAAGACCCATTTTCGGATTCTTGTATATTAATGATAAGTTACCGATGTTATTTGCCTGGCCTTGCAAAGGGCGTGTTTCATTAACAGTGGTATTTGTTTGTGCGCCCGAAGGTGTTGTATAATAATAAGCATCAGGAACAGTAGTTTGTGATTTTGTGTAGGTGTAGTTTCCTGAAATGCCATAATACTTCCAGAAATATTTGGTTAACTGTAACTCAAATCCATAACAGAAGGCTTTATTCGTATCATTCTCCGGTTGTAAATATTGGGAAGATGTCTTATACCTTGAGAGTGTATATTCTATAGGATCAATAATATTTTTATAGAATACACCGGCTAATAATTGGTCGGTTGCGGTTGGGAAATATTCGTAACGCAAATCATAATTCTGAGCCTGGGTATGCAGTAAGTTAGGATTTCCTGCCTGTGTAAAATAGTCCCCTGTGATCTGGTAAGGCATCAGTTCCTCAAAGTTAGGGCGGGTTATGGAAGAAAAGTAGCTAGCCCTTATTGCCTGCTTGTCGGTAATATTGAATTTTATTTCTCCGCTTGGCAGATAGTCAATATAGTGGATCATTCCGTATTGTCCGTTAATATCCGGATTAACCGGCGTGCCATACGCCAACAAGGTATTCTCCCCTCTTAAGCCTCCCATAATTTCAAATTTAGGGCCGATGGAAAAGTTTACCATACCATACACAGCAGTTACATCTTCCTGCACGGAGTAATTATTGGCATCGATAGGTGAGCCATATGCTTCAGCGCCTTTAATTTGCCAAAGAGAATCTGAATTGTTGGTAGGTGTATAAACGTAATAGTCGGTTTTATTCGGATTCATTGAATAGTCTTCATACACGTCCACCCTGTTTTTATCACGGTTCATGGCGCCTACTTTAAATTTCACATCTTGCCCGGCTATAGTTGTTTTGTAAGTGATGTTCAGGAATCCGCTGTAATCCTGA
>DATHNK010000489.1:0-18109 GCA_035486075.1 Bacteroidia bacterium | reverse complement strand
AATTTGCCTTATATACTATCAGCTATGAAATACGGAGCCATTAATATTGACCCTGAAACGATGGGTGGAACACCTGTGTTCACGGGAACACGGGTTCCAATTCAAACCCTGTTTGATTATATTGAAACAGGAGAAACATTGGAAGAATTCCTTGAGAATTTTCCGTCCGTAACACATGAACATGCAATAGAGGTACTTGAAATGGCAAGTAAATCGCTGACCAACGAAAAAATACTGAATGAAAATTTTGTTGGATGAAAATATTCCCGCCAAAGTAAAATTCGATTTTGGAAAGGATTATGAAGTACATACTGTCCGCGATATGGGATGGTTGGGCAAAAAGAATGGCGAGTTAATGGGTTAATGACCGCTAACGGATTTAGCTTTTTTATTACTGTTGACAAAAACTTAGCCAAGCAACAAAACCTAAACAAATATTCTATCAACATAATCCTGTTGCTTGCCCGTAACAACAAACACCAAACTCTGCAACAACTTATTCCTAAAGTGAAAGAATTGCTAAAGTCAGGAAAGGCTAAGAATTTTAATGAAGTTACTCTTTAATCTGAGTAATCTGTTGCAATGTATTCTCCGTGAAACTCCCTTTACTCTTTGGCCTCTGTGTTGAAAACTATCGCCTCCCCCTCAACCTGCTAACCACAGTAGCCTTTTTGCTATTATCCCAAATATAAAAAATGTGAATTTTGTTATCTACTTCCCCATAAAAAATTATATAATCGCGGAGTTTTTTAGCCCGTGTATCCTTTATGTCTGTTGGTTTTCCAATGATTGGATATTTTGAAATAAGTGTTACGGCTTCCCTGAAAAGTTCATCCAGTTTAATGCTATATGCAGCAGATTGATTCTTGAGAACCCAATAATTCAGAATGTTTTTCCGGGAATTAATTGCCTGCTGAGACCAAACTATTTCTTTAGCCATTTGTCTGCTTCTGCATTGATTTGCCGGTTGCTCATATATCGTCCGTTCCTTATATCCCACAATCCTTTGGTAACTGAATCTTTTATGTTTGCAGGAGTTTTCAACTCTTCCATATTCTCCGTCTCTAAATTCAGAACACGGTATAGATCTTCCAGCAATTCTGGGTCTTTAACCGACTTGATGCTGGCAATAAGTTTCTTCTTTATTTCTGCGGGTGTCATACGATACGAAAGTAGTCAAAAAATGCTTTTGCCTACTTTATCTCATGCTCCACATCGATAACATCGTTGATGGCAGGAGTAAGCAATCGGGTAGAGTTAGGAACGAGTATATCCTGCGGAGGTTGTGCTCTATAATTTATAATGGCTCTTTCCATCATCGTTGAATCCTGATGGGTTAAAGTATATGCCTCGGCTTTTGCTTCTGATTTAGGTTTTTTAGCGGAATCCGCTCTTTTACTCTGTGCCATTAATCCCATCGCACCGAGCATTATAATAAAGGCTGTGAGAATAGATTTTTTCATAACGCTTATGTTATACGCAAATATAGGAAATTTTTGCATATTCCCTATCACTTATCATTCTTCTCTTTTTTTATAACTTTGCGCTACAAAAAACAATATTAACAGCATGAAAGATCTCTTTGAAAAACTACGTGAGCGCCGCGGACCCCTGGGGCAATATTCCAAGCAAACACACGGTTATTTTATGTTCCCGAAACTGGAAGGTGAAGTATCGCCCCGTATGAAATTCCGCGGGAAAGAGGTTCTAAACTGGAGTTTGAACAATTACCTGGGCCTTGCCAATCATCCGGAAGTAAGAAAGATAGATGGAGAAGCAGCAACTCAATATGGAATGGCTGTGCCTATGGGCGCCCGTATGATGTCGGGAGACTCAAACCACCATCAGCAACTGGAAGCTGAGCTAGCCTCCTTTGTTCAGAAACAAGATGCCGTATTGGTGAACTTCGGCTACCAGGGTATGGTTTCCGCCATTGACTGCCTCGTTGACCGTCACGATATTATCGTGTATGATGCAGAATCTCATGCCTGCATTGTAGATGGGGTTCGACTGCACATGGGCAAACGTTTTGCTTATAACCATAATGATATGGAAAGCCTCGAAAAGTGCCTCCAGCGTGCCGAAACCAATGTAAAAGATACCGATGGCTCTATATTAGTTATAACGGAAGGAGTATTCGGAATGTCGGGTGTACAAGGCAGACTGAAAGACATAGTAGCACTTAAAAAGCACTATAACTTCCGCCTTTTTGTGGATGATGCCCATGGAATCGGCACTATGGGTGCAACCGGCGGCGGAACAGGACAGGAACAAGATTGCCAGGATGGCGTAGATATTTATTTCGGAACTTTTGCCAAGTCATTCGCTCTGATCGGCGGATTTTTAGCCGGAGATGAAAACATGGTGGAATATTTGCGGTACAATATGCGTTCGCAGATCTTTGCCAAGTCAATGCCAATGCCAATAGTAATTGGTGCGTTAAAGCGTCTTGAATTAATGCGCAACCACCCGGAATATAAAGCAAAACTTTGGGAGATTGTTGACGCAATGCAAAGCGGGCTCAGGAAAGCCGGATTTGAAATAGGAAATACACAATCGCCCGTTACGCCCGTATTCTTAAACGGTACCGTTCCGGAAGCTACCAATGTTACTTTCGACCTGAGGGAGAATTACGGTATTTTTTGCTCGATAGTAGTATATCCTGTGGTTCCAAAAGGAATTATTTTACTACGTATAATACCTACAGCCATGCACACCTTGCAAGATGTGGAATATTCCATTAAGGCATTCAGCGAAGTGAACAAAAAGCTGAAAGCCGGAGAATACTCCAGGGAGAAGATGGCAGTTATTTAGGTCGGGGCCTGACCGGCCTTATGCCCCAAACCCCTAAAGGGGCTTTGGCTAAACATAAAAAGAAAAAGCCCCGCCACATTGCGGGACTTTTTTTATCCTCTGTCCTTCACACAAAAAAAGGGAATTAGTACCAGTAGCCGTGGATCCAGAAATAGCGATGGCACCTCCAATCCCATCTCCAGTAACCGGGAATCCAGGCTCTATGATACTCCCTGCACACAACTACAGGACGAGGACCACAACGATAGTATCTTGCATAACATCCGGCTTGCGATTTTCCTGCTCCAATGAGCAACAGTACAAATGTGAAAATTACTACTAAGCGTTTCATAGCTTTTGGGTTTGGTTTCAATTATAAGACAACCTGATTGATGAGAGGTTTAATTATGCGATTGTTAAGAGGTGTTAAGCAAAAAAGCCCCCCTGAAATTTCAGGGAGGCTTACTTTCAGAAAACTAACCGATCTTCTTACTTCTGAATAGCAATACGAGTGGTATATGTATTACCATTGGTAATCACCTGTAGCAGGTAAACTCCGTTGGCAGCATTATGCAGGGTAATATCACTTAGGCTATTTCCTCCATTAACAGCAGCATTAGACTGATATATTACCTGGCCCATCATATCCGAAATACGTATCTCGGCATTCTTATCCTGGGTTAATCCGTTTACCGCAATGTGGAATGAACCATCATTAGGATTGGGATATACTGTATAGATAGAATTATCGGACAACGATTGGATGCCTGTAGCTGTTGAAACATGTATTACCAACGTATAGGACGACAGATCAAATCTGCCATTTGTGGCTGAATTGCGATGTTTAATTGTAGGCAGAACCGTGTACCAGATAGTTAATGTAGCACTGTAGGGCCCGTTACTTGAATAGATGTGGGTATAACTTGTCATTCCCAATCCGGAGTCAGAAGGATCACCATCACCCGGAGTCCATTTATAGTAGGTATCTCCATTTACACCTCTTGAACAACTGGTAAAGATATATCCTCCTGAATGTAAAGTATCCGATACATATGTAAAACATGCTTGCAGGGAATCCTTCTCCGTTACAGTTACAAGCATTGATGTAGAATCTTTACAACCACTGGAATTCACAACTACCAGGGAGGCGGTATATGTTCCATTGAACGGATACCAGAAAGTAATGGTATCATTTCCCAAAACTGTAGGTGAACCATCACCAGGGGTCCAATAGTATTGGCTGCCCAAATTAGCTCCGTTTGTTGTGCTGGTTAATAATACCTGGCCGTTATCGTTATTGGTGTCATATGTAATAACGAAACTAGCCTGCAGGTTACACGCATTAGTAACAGTTACAGGTATGGTTATTGAATCATAACATCCACCCATGCTGGTATCAGCCCGTACAACAAGCATTACGTTATAAGTACCATTAAACAAATAGGTATGTGTAACCGGCCCGATCCCGTATGAATTTCCTGATGTATCTCCAAAACTCCAGGAATAAGAATCGTAAATACTGGCACCTGTAGAGGTGTTTGTAAATGTGATCTGCCCGTTTGAACCGGCAGTATATGAGAAGTTAGCATGAATATGGCAATAGTTTGTATCAACCGTTGTAACATCCACCCAATTCTCTATAGAGTCTGTGCAATAGTTACTACCTGTATCTATCAATGTAAGCCAGGCAAGGTACATTCCCGGATGTGCATATTGATGCGTAAAAGTTGATGCGCCATGAATGGTTTGACTGCTGTCACCCGGTTTCCAATAATACTGGGTATAAGAAGCCGTTCCCGTAGACGTACTGGTGAAGTTTACAAATCCATAAGGCGCTACAGTATATGTATAGCTGGAATGAAGTGTACAAGGAGATGAAACATTCGATATCGTTATAACCATAGTAGCTGTATCATAACAGGTACTGTCGTTAGCGGCTAACTTAACCGTAAAAGTGTTATTGGTTATGTAGGTATGGTTAAAAACTACGTTGCCCGATTGCCATCCGCTGCCATCTCCGGCATTCCAGCTGTACCGAACACCTGAGCCAAATCCGGTTGATGTGCTGTTAAATGAAGAATGTCCGTTAAGGCCAGGCGTATAGCCAAAACTTGCAGAACATGCCATACCCCTATAACTGCTAAGCGTAAATATGCAAAGCAGCATAATTGTACCGATCAGGTATTTCCTTATTGGTTTCCTTTTTCTAAATGTTACTGTTTTCATGATGTGTAGTTTTAATTTAAATTGTTTATTGTTAATTATTACTGGCGTTTTACAGCGTCTTTGTGACACCAATACGCAGGGTTATTCGCAAAGGTTGGGGTACTATTTATTTTTTTTGCATTAAAATTGTCGGCAAAGATAGAAGATGCCTGCATATCAAATGCTTAAGATATAAATAAAAACTTATCTTTTCTAACTCCGTTGCCTAAATCCGCATCACTCCTGCTCCCCGGGTTTATTTACAAACGGGTTCCTGTTAAAAAACTAATATCCATCATGGAAACTATCTTATTATCAAAATTTTATGCTCTTATTTTTTATCCATATTAAATTTTAGTAAAACTATGACAATACTCACATAATACTGTTGAAGGAACTTCGCACCATGAAAAATAAGGGATTTACAGGAATACGCGTAACAAAGCAGCTATTTGTTCCTCCATCCATCTTCCTGGTGCGACCCTTTACAAGATTTTACCATCTATCTACATAAACATAATAACTTAAATACTGAGGGTATGGAAACAAAATCGGAAAAACAAAAAAACACGACGAATTTCTCAGCCCCCCCGGAAAAGGCTGAAAACTTTATCCATTTTGAAGACCGGAATCCAACTGTTTCCGGTTTTTTAATATCCGGTGGAGAACGTAATAAGCGCCGTGACCAATCTTTCATACTAAGTAAATACTTTGGTTCCGCTTCAAATTTCCCCATTTATCAATATCTTCTTTTAGTTTTGGTTTCCCTCTGTCCGTTTTTTGCAAATGGCCAATGCGATAACCAAAGCAAAGGAGGCCAGATTAAAATTATTACCTGGAACATCTATATGCTGCCCCGATTATTCGTGCATACAGGGCAGGCAGAAAGGGCCAGAGAAATTGCAGACACATTGAAAAATGTAGATGCCGATGTGATAGTTTTTGAAGAAGCTTTCGATAATAAAGCCCGCAATATTATACGCAACAATCTGAAAGCATCCTTCCCTTATGAATCCGGTGATCCGGGCAAAAACTCAAGGTGGAAAACCAGTTGCGGGGTTTGGATAATCAGTAAGGTTCCCATTGATGTGGTGAAACAAATTTATTATAAGGAAGCTAATGGTTCTGACAGGCTTGCAACTAAGGGTGCCATTTTAGTGGAAGGCCAAAAGGATGGATTTTGTTTCCAGCTGGTTGGTACTCATCTTCAATCGGACCTAAATAGTGGCAAGAATGTGCAACCTATACGAGACAAACAATATGCGGAACTAAAAAAACAATTGCTGGAACCTTATTCCAATGAAAACGTACCCCAGTTTGTAGCCGGTGATTTTAATACCATACACGATGATTCATCTTGTTACAACCACATGGTTGGAACTATTCAATTTACCCCTTGCCGGTTGGAAGGAGATCGTTGCTTTTCGTATGATTATACTAAAAATGACCTGGTGATCGGCACTAATAATAAGCCTCAGCTTATAGATTACTTAATGTACTCGGCCCCTGCCAAACAGCAGTTGAATGGAAGTATGCAAATAGTGGTGTTCAGTAAAAAATGGAATGTTAAACATAAGGACCTTTCGGACCACTTTGCCGTTTGCGGAATATTTAATTACGGGGAAAATAACTCTACCGTATTTGTAGGAACAAAATAGCCTTACAAAACTCTCTTCCCTCCTATTCATATTTACCCGATAGCATATTCCTTGCGAATAGTTAATTTTGCGCTATGGAAGTACACGAAGCAGCTGAAATATTGTTAAAGGCGGTTCATGATGATATTAACGGAAGAATAGTATTCTCCGATTTCCTGGATCACCAGACACAGGGATATGATGAACGCACTTCGGCGGAAATAATAGGGATTTATAATAAGGCCCTTCTTGTATTGAATGACGAAGGACTCTCACACCGCGGCCCGGGTGCCGACATTATTGAACTTGGACAGAAAGGAGTTGATTGCAGGGGAGATTATAAAAAGTACCTGAAGAAGAAACACACCCGCAATTTTCTTGAAAAAACCCGGAGAATACTACCCATATTTACATTTGTAATTGCAGCAACAGGCTTTTACTTAACCTACCTGAAGAAAACCAGTAATGAAAGGAAACTAAAAGCCGCCACCATAGCTCAGCATAAGAAAGACAGCATTGCCCACAGCAAGAACAAAAGATAATGAGATGAAAAAAGGTATTGGGCTGCTATTTCTATTTCTATATATTTCATTCGTCCTTAATGCGCAGAACATAAACCCGCAGGGCTACTATTCCCTGGATAGTAAAACCCGTGTTGAAAATGGAGACACTTATGGTTATTTTGGCAGCGTAACAGTGAGGCCGGTTGATTCGATACATATTCTTGTAAATTTATATGTATGCAAAGGCGCACCAAGTTATAATTCCGGTTCCTTTGAAGACACTTTGTTATATAAGAATGGCATTGCAGTGCATACCACGGCAGACGATGCCTCCTGTGTTATCACTTTTAATTTTAATACTGCCGGAGGAGTAATTGTGGAAGAAAAAACAAAAGATGCCAATGACGGCTGCGGCTTTGGCCATGCTGTAGTTGCCAGCGGGTTTTATAAAAGGATAAGAGAAGAAGGGGTGCATGAAAAATCACGCCAATAGTCAATTCTTTTCAGAGAATTTATTTTTTTAGTAACTTGCCACCTATTAACCTATTGTAATTAGCTATGATTAGACGCCCCTTCAATTTTAAAAAATGGATAGATGATAACCGCCATTTGCTGAAACCACCGGTTGGCAATAAGGTTGTGTATGAAGATACTGAATTTACCGTGATGGTTGTGGGCGGGCCAAATGCCCGTAAAGACTACCACTTCAATATGAGTGAAGAGTTTTTTTACCAACTGGAAGGTAATATTATTGTGCGTATCCAGGAAGATGGCAAAGCTGTGGATATACCATTAAATGAGGGCGATATTTTTTTGCTTCCGCCAAATACTCCGCATTCTCCTAATCGCCCGGCCAATACTGTAGGGCTTGTTATGGAGCGCAAACGCCGTCCGGATGAAAACGACGGATTGATGTGGTTTTGCGAAAACTGCAACAACAAACTTTACGAAGAACATTTTTTCCTCACCAATATTGAAAAGGATTTTATTCCTGTTTTCAAACGGTTTTATAACTCACAAGAATTGCGTACCTGCAAAAAGTGCGGCCATGTAATGGAAGCAGATAAACGCTTTGTCACAGAACCGACCACTTGAGTTAACAGTTTATAAAGTTCATAGAGGAAAAAGTGAATGACTTTAAAACTTTATGAACTTTCTACTCTATAAACTTCCGAACTGATTTAGATGCTTACAATAGATATTCACACACACATTATTCCTGAACATCTGCCTGACTTTTCAAAAAAGTTCGGGTATGACGATTTTATTCGTTTAGAGCATCACAAGCCCTGCTGCGCCAGGATGATGAAAGGAGATAAATTCTTCCGGGAAATAGAGGATAACTGCTGGAGTGCTGAAAAACGCCTGGACGAATGCTCGCATCACAAAGTGGATGTGCAGGTACTTTCAACTATTCCTGTTTTATTCTGCTATCGTTCCAAGCCAAAAGATGCGCTTGAGGTGGCTCAATTCTTGAATGACCATATAGCGGAAATAGTTCAGAAATATCCTAAGAAATTTGTTGGCCTTGGAACCCTTCCCATGCAGGACCCGGATTTGGCAATTGAAGAACTGGAACGATGCAAAACAATTGGCTTAAGCGGAATTCAAATAGGTTCGCATGTGAATGAATGGAACCTGAATGCGCCTGAATTATTTCCGGTTTTTCAGGCTTGTGAAAAGTTAGATATGGCTGTTTTTGTACACCCTTGGGAAATGATGGGAGAAGAAAAAATGCAGAAATACTGGCTGCCCTGGCTGGTGGGTATGCCTGCCGAAACTTCGCTCGCCATCTGTTCCATGATATTTGGAGGAGTGTTTGAACGCCTGCCGAAACTGCGGGTAGCTTTTGCACATGGCGGAGGTTCATTTCCCGCCACCATTGGCAGAATAGAACATGGCTTTAATTCCCGCCCCGATTTAGTGGCTATTGATAATAAAATAAACCCAAAGGATTATCTCGGCAAATTTTATTTAGACTCATTGGTACATGATAACAACATGCTTGAATATATTGTAAAACTTATAGGTGCCGACCACGTGGCATTAGGTTCTGACTATCCTTTTCCACTTGGGGAAAACTTGCCCGGTGAACTCATTCGCAAAATAAATTTCAGCAAAGAGATTCAAGAAAAACTCCTTTCAGGAGCGGCGTTGAGCTGGTTGAACAGGAAGAGAGAGGAGTTTGTGTGATTACATTACTTTAAAACACAAAATTAATCCCCTTATCCCGCTTATTATATTTTTCAATTTCCGTTTCCAGGTATTTGATATGCTGGTCACACATAAAACTCCGGAAAATATCAATGTCATTTTTTTCCCTTGTATCTAACAAAGCCTTAATGTATGCGGCTTTATCTTCAATAAAAATTAAAGATAAAGGTTGCTGATGGTATGCCTGGATATAATTCATCAAAAGGCGGGAAGTCCTGCCGTTACCATCAAACCAGGGATGAATAGTTACAAGATAAAAGTGGGCATCAAACGAAAGTTGATAGATAGCTTCCGCATTTCCGTTTAGCTCCTTTATTTTGTTTTCAATATTCAAACAGAGTTCATTCACCCTCTGGGGCACTTTGTCATAGTTTACAAAATAGGTTGAACCCGATGTTACATTCCCAAGCCTGAAATCACCTTTGGTATCATCGCAAACACCAAGAGCTGTCTGCCTGACTTGTCCTGTATTTTTATTAACCATTGCACTTATCTGTTTCAGAAAGTCAGGCGTAATTTTGGTTTTATTTTTTGCATTTACAAGAACAAACAATAAAGCGGCATAATGGTCAGTCACCATTTGATGTTCAGACATTGGTTTGCCTTTGGCGGTAATACCTTCATTAATTAACAAGGCGGTTTCTTCCAGGGTAAGCGTACTGCCCTCAATGGCACTGCTATGATGTACAATAGCTATCCGATTAAAAAGATCGAAGTCAACAATTCGATTTAACCACTGAGCATTGAAATCCAGTAAAAGTTTATTCAGCTTTTGGCTATTCATTAGGACAAATATACGCCAAATAGAAGTCTTTTACAGATTATTCACAATAAAATCCGTCATCTGGTTGAACAGATACTTCCTTGTATTTCCACCATGTATACTGTGGTTTTTATCAGGGAATATCATCAGTGAAAAGGGCTTTTCAGCTTTTTCCAATGCACTTGTAAAAACCACCGTATTCTGAAAATGTACATTGTCATCACCCGTTCCGGCCACTAACATATAGTGCCCTTTTACTTCATCGGCATAATTCACCGGGGAGCCTTCTTTATATCCTTCTTTGTTTTCATCCGGAGTACGCATATAACGCTCAGTATAAATACTGTCGTAAAATTTCCAGTCGGTGACGGGTGCAACAGAAATAGCGGCTTTAAAATAATCAGCGCCTTTGGTTATGCAATTAGCCGCCATATATCCTCCGTAGCTCCAGCCCCAGATACCTACACGGGTAGCATCGACAAATCTGCGGGATTGGAAATATTTAGCGCCCTCGATCTGATCTTCGGTCTCCAATTTCCCCAAATGCAAATAGGTGCATTTTTTAAATTCCGAACCTCTTGCCCCTGTACCCCTGTTATCAACAGATGCTACAATGTATCCTTTCTGGGCCAGCATTTGATACCACATCCCCTGTAGCCCATCCCATGAATTATTCACGGTGTTTATACCCGGGCCTCCATACACGCACATAAATACAGGGTATTTTTTAGTTGAATCGAAATCGGGGGGAGTAACCATCCAGCCATTCAAATTATTGCCCTGTGAAGTAGTGAAAGAGAAAAATTTCTTTTGTCCTAAATTGAAATGTGTTATCCTTTCTTTCAGTTCTTTATTATCCTCTAACACTCTCAATTGTTTTCCATCAGAATTATTCACTGTAATATAATCAGGAGTCTCCGCACTGGAAAATGTGTTAATGTAAAAATGGTGATCGGAACTGAATTCAGCGCTATTGAAACCGGTCTGCGCAGAAAGTTTTTTCTTTTCGGTTCCATCTATCTTAATACAATATATGTCTCTGTCAATTGGAGAAGTTTCTGATGAACTATAATAAAGGGTTTGCGCTTTTTCATTTATTCCTTTGAAATCCGTAACATCCCATTTCCCTTTTGTAATTTGATTTATCAGCTTCCCATTTATGGCATATCTATAAAGATGATCATATCCGTCATTATCACTTTCCCAGATAAATTCCTTATTATTATTTATAAAAGTTAATGCATCGTTGATATCAATATAGGTTTTGCTGGTTTCCGTAAAAACCAGAGTTGTCTTTCCTGTTCCCGCATCTGCTAAAACAAAAACCAGGCTATCCTGGTGACGATCCATAAACTGAACAGATAAAAGGGACGACGACAGCGTCCACTTAATTCTGGGAACATATTCAAATGAGCCCGGAGGAATAATATTAGTAATGGTTGCATTTGGAATATTGTATATTTTAATAGAAACTGTCGGGTTTGGAGTCCCTGCCTTCGGATATCTGAAACTATAAACGGTAGGATACAATGAATCATGATATTCATTCATAGAAAACACAGGAACTTTGGAATCATCAAACCTATAGTAGGCTATAGACTTGCTATCCGGACACCAAAAGTAGGCACGCGTTACAACAAATTCTTCTTCATATACCCAATCGCTCACACCGTTAAAAATATCATCGGAGCCATCTTTAGTAACTTGAGTCAATTTTCCATCTATCAAATTACGGACGTATAAATTTCCTTTAAAAACAAATGCCACCGAGTTTCCGTCCGGCGAAAAGGTCGCATACAATACCTTTTCCTTATCCATAATTGGAGTAATGGTTTTCTTCTCCCTGTTCCACACAGAATACCTGGCAATAGAGGAGTGACGATATATTTGTTCACTTGCAGTAGAAAGTAAAATATTCTTTTCACCCTTTCCTAATTCATAATCTTCTATAGCCATAGTATCTCCTGCTTTCGCAAGTTGTTCTCCGGTCATTAATGTATCTACCGCTTTACCTGTTGCATAACTAAAAGCTATTATTGCCTTACCTCCTGATATGTCAGAAAGAACAGTATATCTTTCCCCGTCTGATGTGGAGCGTAACTCATCTATCCCTTTGGGATGAAACCTGTAATAGGTCCAGATATCATCCATTGTTATATTCTGTTTTTGAGAAAACAGAACAAACGAAATACTGAAGCATAACAGGAAAGTAAAATGTTTTTTCATGAAATTTATTTTTTTTCTTTTAATGGTTTCGTAATATCACTAAAGGTATTTTCAATTCCGTGGCTGGGGTCATCCGCAGGCGACCGCATAAACCTACCACTCGGACCAACCAGGAAGTATTCCGGTAAAGTTTTAACATCATATTGCTGCATTACGGTATGGTGTTCATCCCACAGAAATGTCCAGTTGAAACTCTTATTCGCTTTTAAAAAGTTGATCAGATCATTATAGTTCTCATCTTCACTAATGAACACAAAATTAATTTTCTTTCCATACTGTTTAAATAGTGCAGGCAGAACTTCCATCTGGCTTACAGAGGCGCTGCTTGTGGTTTTAAAAAATGCGAGATATAGGAATTTACCCCTGAAATCGATTACGCTGCTCACATCACCTTTCGAATCTTTCAATGCAAAATCAGGTGCATTAGCGCCTTTCACCACTCCCGAGAATGACGCCAGCATATCCTTAGCAATAATTTTATCCTCTTCTATTTTGGACGATTGCGCAATCGTGTTGATCAATATTTTTATATTCTCCTGGTCATATCCACCGCTGTAATAAAACTCATATAATCCTTTCAGCAGTACCAGTTCACAAAGTGAATCATTATCGCGGAGCAAATGGTTTATCTTTAATACCTCCATCAGGTCAGGATAATCGGGTTTTGCTATAAATTTATTGATGTCACCACCTTCTTTCGTTGTGGTAAAATTCTGCATATAGTCTTTAAAGTAATCGTTGAAAAACTGCATGTATTCATAGTTGTTATATAATACCGGTTTCCCTTTCAAATATTTTTCTCCCAACGTTTTTTGCCCTTCCAGAATATTATTCCCTATTTCCGCAAGCGTGTATGTCATAAAGCCGAAAAAGTCCGGGTTGTGAATACTTTTATATCGCACAAGCATAGCTTTGTAAAAGCTATCTACGTAGTGGGGGGCTTCTTTTTTAAGAAAATACTGGTAATTCTTCGCCCAGAAATTTTCAAACTGTATATTAAAATCCATAATAAGATTATTCACCTCAGCACTGTCATCAATAAACAATTCCAGGTTTACCCTATGCTCTATGTATTTATTTTGGTAGTGTTCGGTATCAGGAGCAGGAAAAACAACACGATAATAATTACCGGGCACTACATATAAATTACCTTTATTATTTTCAATTGTTAAATTCATGTAAGTGCATTGCTTCAAGCCATCTACCGGGAATTTGAATTTCCCGCTATCATTTATTGAAGTGGAATTAATTTGCAATGGAGTGAAGGTAATTAAATCTTTATACGTGGAAAGATAGACAGTCCTGCCCTTGTAATTCGGTGCGTACCCCTCTATGGTAGCAGATTGCGCCTGAAGCAACACGGGCAATAGAAGTATGCCTGCCGCTAAATATATTCTCAATAATTTCATGGTTATTTTAGCGCAATACCCGATGGAATAAATTGGCTTACATCGCCATTATTTTTTATGATCTCACGGATGATGGTGGAATGTATGGCTGAATATTCCGGAAGGGCCAGCATAAAAACTGTTTCTATGGTTGGTTCCATCGCACGGTTCATTTTCGCTATGTTCGATTCATATTCAAAATCAGTAACCGAACGTAGTCCGCGAAGAATATAGCTAGCGCCATGTTTGCGGCAAAGTTCAATAGTAAGAGAAGAATAATCGACTACTTTTACGTTGGGATATTTGTCAAAAGTATTTTCTATCCATTGCCTTCTCTTTTCCAACGGAAACATTGAGCTCTTGGTGGAATTGCTCCCAATGGCCACAATAATAGAATCGAACAAAGGCAATGCCCTTTGCACAATAGACTCATGGCCTTTTGTGATGGGATCAAACGAACCGGGAAACACTGCTATGCGCGCCATAAATTCAAATTTTGAATTATGAAGGTGAATTATTAAATAATAGAAAAAGTAAATTCTATTGCAAAGATAGGGTTTTGCAGGAATGTATCCCTGTGTAAAGATATTGGAGATATTATTAGTACGGTTTTAGAGGGGGGAAGGTTACTTTAGTATCAATTACAAATACCTTAACTTGTCAGGGTTTTGCCTATTATCGTAAAGTGTAATGAGATAAATACTCCCGCGAATAACCTTATAATAAATAGATGTTTGTTTTGAAATTACAAGTCTGCGAACCAGTTTCTTTTTAGAAGAAGCGCCTATTTCAGGATTTAAAACAAGCCGACCAATATTTTGTTCAAGTTTATCAGCAAACTGAATAACTTCTTTTGATGACCAATTTTGGTCAAGGTAATTTAAAATGCCTTTATAGTCATTCTTGGCCTTTTCAGACCAAAATACTTTATTGCTCATTTCAATATGCCAGGAAATTCAGCCTTGATTTCTTGCATTACCTTATCATGTGAAAATATATTACCCCTTTTAATATCTTTCAAACCTTCTTCTATTGCTGCTTTTTCCTTTGCTGAAATAGTATCCCACCAATCTTTAATTCCTTCCTCTTTTTTAGAAAGCAGTAAATAGGCAACCTTCAACATTTTATCGTCTTCGGCTTTATCAATCAGCTTATGAAGATTAGATTTTAATTCTGCGGTACTCATACTGACAATTTTATACAAAGATAAGTATTTTATAGGTATAATTAACATGACTATAATAGGAGAATGTGCCCCTCTACACCTCCACCATCTTCCTTGCAATAACTTTCTCTACAGCCTTCACAATATCCGGAATATCCAAGCCGTATTTTTTCATGAGGTCATCTGGGGTGCCGCTTTCCCCGAAGGTGTCTTTAACAGCTACGAATTCCATTGGTGCCGGATAATGCTTTGCTAATACATGTGCAATGCTTTCTCCTAGTCCGCCAAACATATTATGTTCTTCACAGGATACAATACATTTGGTCTTTTTCACTGAACGCAAAATTGCTTCTGTATCCAGCGGCTTGATAGTATGAATATTTATTATCTCAACGGAAATACCTTTTTCCCGCAAAATCGATTCTGCTTCCAATGCCTTCCACAACAAATGCCCGGTAGCAAAAATGCTTACATCGGTTCCTTCGGTAAAAGTGATGGCCTTGCCAATTTCAAATTTTTGATCAGCGGGAGTAAATATGGGAACACTGGGTCTGCCGAAACGAAGATACACCGGGCCTTTATGCTCGGCTATGGCAAGTGTTGCGGCTTTAGTCTGGTTAAAATCGCAGGGATTTATCACTGTCATGCCCGGAAGCATTTTCATTAAACCGATATCTTCCAATATCTGGTGTGTGGCTCCGTCTTCCCCCAGGGTTAGTCCGGCGTGCGATGCGCATATCTTCACATTCTTATCGGAATAGGCAATGGATTGACGTACCTGGTCATACACCCTGCCCGTAGAAAAGTTGGCAAATGTTCCGGTAAATGGAATATACCCGCCAATAGTTAAACCCGCTGCAATGCCCATCATATTGGCTTCTGCAATACCCACCTGGAAAAAGCGTTCGGGATGCTTTTTAGCAAAAGCGTCCATCTTTAATGACCCGGTAAGGTCAGCACAAAGGGCTACAACCTTCGGATTTTTTTCTCCGAGTTCTGATAATCCAACTCCGAAACCTGAGCGGGTATCTTTCTTTTCTGTGTAGGAATATTTATTCATAATGGATTTATTTTTTATTCAAGGTTTACAATAGTAGAGTTGCCGGGTTTTACTTCAAAACCATTATCAATGGTAAATACAGTTTGCTTTACATCCTGCGGGCGATATACTATACGGTAGTTTCCCGGTTGAAGCGCCAGCATTTGTTTGGGCGCCACATTATCAAGATTGCAAACCCAAATCATTTTACCGCCTTCATCGGCATAAATGCTGGTAGGCCCGGCATTGGGTTTATTAAATGTTACAATACCTGCCTCCGGAATGGTAACCGTAGTGGTTGATCGTTCAGAAACCTTTACCCCGCTTTCATAAATTCTGGGCAATGTTAAAATTTCAAAATCATATTTTCCTGTAATATATTTTTCCGTTGATTCTACATATTGCACATTGATGGTTTTATCATCGTCATGCTTTTTAACTAAAACAGCGAGACTCTTGTAATCATTTTCCCCGTCCATTACAAAATGCAAATAGCCTTGTGGTGCATCCACCGGAATAATATTATGTTTCCCTGATATTAGAGTCACGTTATTTTTATCCACTTCAGGAATAGTATGTATAACCAGGTGATAGATGATATTAGGGTCGAGGGAAATAGTATCCGGGTTTCCATAATCATTCAGGGTATGCATAAAGTTATAGATCCTTTTGCCTGTAATCTGGTCATAAAAAGTCATAGCCACGTCCGTCTCGGTTGGCTTACCCGCCGCATCCATAAGGCTTACCTGGGCGGTAGTATTATTCAGTGCTTGTGAGATTACAATCTTAAGCACATTTTTAAAATTGTCTTCCTTTCTTACATCAAAAAATTTTCCGACACAATTATAAGTGCCGGCAAAATCTTCGTTCCCGATTCCAATTATAAACGGCCGAAGGTTTATTCCTCTTGCATGTAATTGTTTGGCAGCTTCGCAAGGGTCGCCACCACATTCCTCAATACCGTCAGTCAATAAAATAATTACATCATGGCAATGATCGCAGGGAGTAAAATCATCGGCACATTTTCCCAATGTATAGGCAATGGGAGTTGTTCCCATGGGTTCAATTGTTTCTATTTCACGTTCTATTTTCAAAGCGGTGTTTGCACCTATAGGTACAAGCAACCGTGTATCATTACAATCACGGTTAGGATATAAAGAATGATCTGCACCGAGTGTACGCAGCCCCATTTGCAAATCCGGCACATTGCGAATACTGTCTATAATTTCAGAGAGTATTTTTTTTGCCATGTCCATTTTGATATTATTCTGCCACCTGTCTGACATGCTGAAAGATGCATCAAAAATAAAAAGCACCCGTGTTGTAAGATGCTGTTTGGGTTGTTGCGCTTCTGCTTTATAGCTGATAGCTACTAGCTGATAGCTTATGGCTATAAAAAATAGAATTGGTTTTATTAAACGATTCCTCACTTCAACATTTTTAAATTGAAATTTGGTTTTTCACTTTTCGTTTTTCACTTTTCACTTATTTGTAGTCTCCCAGCGTTTCTTCCAATTGAGAAAGGGCTTTGGCCAGTTCTTCCGCATTAGTAGCGCTTCCATGCCATTTATGATGGTTCTCCATAAAGTCGACACCCTTACCCATTATGGTTTTCATAAGTATCATAATCGGTTTGCCTTTGCCTGTATGTTCCTGCGCTTTCTCTAGAGTTGCAATTACATCTTCTATATTGTTGCCGTCGCTTTCCAATACATCCCATCCAAATGCAAGCCATTTGGCTTTCAGGTCGCCCAGGGAGAGTACATCATCCGTTGTTCCATCTATTTGTAATCCATTAACGTCTATGGAACTGATAATATTGTCAACCTTATGAGCCGCAGCAAACATGGCCGCTTCCCATATCTGGCCTTCTTCCATTTCACCGTCGCCATGCAGGGTATAAACAAAACTGGCGTCCTTATTGAGTTTTTTGGCCAGTGCCGCACCAATGGCAACTGATAATCCTTGCCCCAAAGAACCGGAAGCTACACGCACGCCCGGAAGGTGTTCGGCGGTAGTAGGATGTCCTTGCAAACGGGAATTTAACCTGCGGAAAGTATTTAATTCATTCACCGGAAAAAATCCGCGGTGGGCTAAAACACTATACCATACCGGGGAAATATGCCCGTTAGACAGAAAAAATACATCTTCATTTTTACCATCCATAGTGAAAGCG
>DATHNK010000488.1:0-3646 GCA_035486075.1 Bacteroidia bacterium | reverse complement strand
GTTCTTTGCTGCTGCTCTGCTGATCCTGTTGCACCTGCTTAGTTTGTTCTTCCGGTTTTTTAAATTCTGTAGGTTCTTCCAGTTCTTTATTCTTCTTATCTAAATTTTCAAGGTTTTTGCTTACGTCATCCATTTTTTTATTCAAATCATCCTGCTTTTTTTGCTGCTCTTCCAAAGAACCTTTTTTATCTTTTGTTTCCTGGCTCAGTTGTTCCTGCTTTTGCGCAAGCGAATCGAGTTGTTTTGCATTTTCTTTCAACTGTTGCTGAAAGTCTAACCGTTTAAATAATTCCAAAGTACGTTCGAGTTCTTTCTTAAAATCCTGATTGTTGGTGGCAAGTTGTTCCAATTGCTGCTGAACCTGGTCCTTGTTCATTTTGTCCATCATCTTTTGCAACTCTTCCAGTTTCTTTTTCAGGCTGTCGTTGGCCAGTTGGTCGAAGAGTTTTTGCAATTCATTCTGTTTTGCAATAAGGTCCGAATCCTTCTTCTGGAAATCCCACTGTTTTTTATTGTTATCCTTATTTTTCTTCGCTAATTCTTCTGCCTTTTTCTGCAGATCCATTTGTTGTTGAAGCAGGTTATCTATTTTCTTTTTGTCGGCCCAGTTCATGTCCTGTTTGTTGAACAGGTCAGCCTTTTCCTGCTCCATCTGGCTTTGTATCATTTGGGCCTGCTCAACGGTTTTACTTATATCATTCTGAATATGGCTGTTATTGTCTTCTGTGTTTTTCACAATATCCTCCATGCTCGGAACTTTGAAAAACATAGGATTAGTACGGGTGGATTTGGCCCCGTTCACACCATCATTATCCCACACTTCAAAATAATATTCCATTTGCTTACCGGGCGCCAGGGAAAGAGAATCCATATCCCAATAAAAATAAAAAGGCTGTTGAATGGTATTTTTTGCAAGGCTTATGTCGGTCCGGTGAAATTCACCGGAACTGGAACCTGAATCTTCAGAAGAATAAATGCGGTAAATAAATTGAAGGTGGGTAAAACCATAATCATCTTTAATACTTCCGTTAAAATAGAGTTGTTTGGATGAAGCTGAATCCTGTTTTTGTTCTACCTGAATAGATGGATATAAGTCAGGTATAACCTGTATTGCGTAACGCACTGAATCGTGATCATTGAAATACTTATTGGATGCGGAAACAGAATAATTTCCGCTCTGCATAAACCGGCGGCTATATGAATAAGCATCTTTAGCTGCGGGGTTCAATGCATTATTGGAATCGTTGAATTTAAGCTGAAGTTTATCTGTATTATTGGTATTAAAATTCCATTGCACGGTTGTTCCTTGCGGGATAGACAGATCACCGGTATTATGAAGTGATTCATCTTTTTTACCAAGGTAAGCGGGGTAGTGCAGGCTAATATCAAAGTTCACTATCTGTGGTTCCGGCAGGGCTTCCAGTTTATATTCTTTCGATTCGTATCCGGCTGCTTTAAAAGTAAAGGTTTCATCGTGCTGCAAATTGCGGAATGTGTAATCAAAAGCTATGTTGCTGCCTTTTTCCATTTTAAAAGTGCTGCCCTCATATTGAATAAATACATCCTGTGGAAGCTGGTCGCCTTTAACCTTTAGTTTAAGTGTGAAATCTTTTTGCTGAATGGCTTGCAGATTATTGTTTTCAATTACAAAATCGAATGGTGCAACTTTCGGAAATGAGGTATTGTATTGAAACATTTGCTTAGTCCCTTGCCTGAGTAATGAAGGGACAATTATCCATGCCAGAAGAATTACCAATAAAGGGATTGCAACATAAGGAATATATTTCCTGTTGCGGGAAATATCGATAGCAACAGGAAATGAGATCGGTTTTATTTCCCGTATTTTTTGTTCGATTCCGGCCTCTAATAATGCAACTGTTCCAAACTCCGACATTTGTTTATTAAGCTGGAGCACATTCAGAAGTTTATCCTGTACTTCACTAAAATGTTTACCTATAATTTGTGCCGCATCTTCATAACTGATCACCTCGCCTATGCGGTAAAGTTTGAACACCGGAATAAAGATATATTTCGCCAGAATAAATAAAGTACCTCCTGCAAAAGAGTAAAAAAGGAAGGTACGGAGCGGTATCCCGAAATCACCATAATACTCAGCAATTACGATAGCTAAATAAAATGAAAGCCCCAGCGAAAGAGCGTAAAGCACCCCGCGGACGAGTTGGTTCTTGTAATACTTGCGTATAAACTCGTCTAACTTAGAAATTAGTATGCTATAGGAGGCTGTCATGCTTATAACCATCAAATATACTCAATATTGAGGCGCAAGAAATTATTTGAGTGTTAAAATTTATTAACCCGCCCGATTATGCTATTATTCAGCTTGTGCCAACACCTCTAATATCCTCTTCCTTACCAGTTCTTTAAGGTGAGGCAAATCATTCGATGTCATGTTTGTAGTGGATATCGGTTCTGTCCAGATTGCTTTTATAGTACCGGGTTTTAGTTGCATAAATTTATGTGCCGGTGAAAACTCGCCAGCATTAAGAATGGTAAGCACTGCAACTGGTAATTTAGTAGATATTGCAAGACGAAAAGCGCCGTCTTTAAAATCAATTAAAGGGTGAGGGGTGCGGTTGCGTGTTCCTTCCGGAAATATTACCATGGATATTTTTTCCTTCAAAAGAGAATCCTGCATCCTGATAAAACTTTTGGCCCGGTCATCCTTACTTTTCCTATCCACCGTTATATATAATCTTTTTACAACGTATCCTATTAATGGGATTTTTGTGACTTCTATTTTTGCAAGAAAACGGAAAGGATTTATACATGCCCTGGCAAATAAAGGAATATCCATTTGAGAACGATGATTACAGACAAATACATACGCTTTTTCGGGGTTGATATGTTCCATACCTTTAATATCCACTTTTATGAAGAAACAAGTGAACAATAGTTTTGCCCAAAATCTGGAGATTTTATGCGCCTTAAACGGAGCCTTATTTTTCGGAACAAAGCTGAAAATTATAACATAACAAGGCATCACGACAAAAAATGAAAGTAACATAATTGTCATGGCATATAACCCAAACAAAGTCATTAAGAACTGGACAAATATGTTTGGATCTTTTTTCAAAGCATTTCAAAATTTGAAATGCAAAGGTAGGGTGTTTGGGGAAAGGAGGAAATCCGGCTTAAAATGCAGGGCAATTAATGCCACTTGTTTTTTTATGTTTTGGTGATGAATAATGTATTAAAACTGCAACCGAAAATTCATTCATAGCAAGGGATTCGGCTGTATATGTTTTTGAAAGCGGATATACTACATTGTAACCAACCCTTAATAATTTTCCAGTATATCCTAATGAAAATATAATACCACTATATGTATAAATACTTAGGGAATCGGAAGCACCCGTGATCTTCTGAAATCGGTAACCTATTCCTGCTGATATGTGCCAAAAGGATGCATAGCCTTCTGCAACTTCCTGGTATGTATTTCCTTGTTTTTGGTAAAGCAAGCAAGGAGAAATAGTTACGGCGCCTATTGGAATATTTACGCCAGCATTGGCAGTGTATTTAATTGCTAAAGGGCTTGCGCCTTGAAAAAAGGAAACATCCGGTTGAGCGGGATGGGCCAAAGAAAAACCGGCGAAATAATTTTTACCGTAGCCTAATAATCCGAATG
>DATHNK010000487.1:0-5595 GCA_035486075.1 Bacteroidia bacterium | reverse complement strand
AACACTTGAATTTTCATCCTTTATCTTCACAAAAAATGTACCCACCACCGAGAATAATAAACCAATACCGGCAATAAACATAGGGAGAATAATAGGAGACAATCCGCCGAAATTATCTTTACCCGCATCAATTTCCTGGCCTAATACCATAGTAGCTAAAATGGTAGCCACATAAGAACCAAACAGATCGGCTCCCATACCTGCAACATCACCCACATTATCGCCCACGTTGTCTGCAATAGTAGCTGGGTTACGAACATCATCTTCCGGAATTCCGGCTTCTACCTTTCCAACTAAGTCGGCACCCACATCTGCAGCTTTGGTATAAATACCGCCACCTACACGGGCAAATAATGCTATTGATTCAGCACCCAGTGAGAAACCGGCAAGTACTTCAATAGTTTGCTTCATTTCATGCCCGGTAACTAAAGCTCCCGCAGGAACGAATATTTTATAGAAAACAATAAATAATCCGCCTAAACCAAGTATAGCTAATCCTGCAACCCCTAACCCCATAACCGAACCTCCTGTAAAGGAAACCTGCAGCGCTTTTTTAAGGCTTGTTCTTGCTGCCTGGGTGGTACGTACGTTTGCTTTGGTTGCAATTCGCATACCTATATAACCGGCTGTAGCCGAACATACTGCGCCTATAATAAATGCAATGGCTATAATTGGACTTGAATCGGCAACGGTAGTACCGGCGTAGGCCAGTAAACAGGCAGCCAGGGCAACAAAAACGCCCAAAATTCTCCATTCAGCTTTCAGGAAGGCCATTGCGCCTTTGGCTATAAAACCGGCTAATTCTTGCATGTTGGCATCACCTGCGTCTTGTTTGGAAACCCATGCGGAAGTGACTGCTGTATAGAGCAATGCTATAATACCAAAAACAGGAACCAAGTACACAATTACATTCATTTTAACTATAGTTTAAAGAGTGATATTTTTAAAAAGGTGCAAATATACAGTTTCAATTAATATGAAAAGAGTGATTTTAGGTAACAAACCCCATTAGTTGATATGGAATGCTTATAAATTAAGTTTCTACATTTGCGGGGCAGTTCCAAAAATTCCCTGCAAACACTAAATGAAAAGCGTAGTTTTAAAATATGGCTCTATTTCAGGGGCTTTAATGGCTATTTTATTGTTCACTTCCATACCACTGGCTCCCAGGTTGGGTTTTAATACGGTTGGAATGATACTGTTTTTAGGGAAAATTGCTGTGTATATACCTATTTACTACGGTATTCGTTATTTCCGGCAAAACAATAGCGACGGTAACCTTACGTTTTGGAAAGGTTTTAATATAGGAATACTAATAGTGGTTATTGCCTGCGTATTTTATGCCTTATCATGGATCATGCTCTATTATTGGGTTGCACCGGACTTTCCCGATAGATATTTTGCCGATTATATTGCCCAGTTAAAGCTGCATGGTGCGCTTCCTAAAGATATTACTGATGCTCAAACCCAATTTGAGGAATCGAAAAAAGTGCTTGTCAACCCATTAATAAATGCAGCTTACGCCTTTACCGATCCTCTTGAAACAGGAATAATAATGACATTGATATTTACGGTTATTCTAAGAAAGAAACCACCAACAGTGGAATTGGGGAATCTGAATTAATTTTTAATTCGAGATTTCATTATATACTTCCCCAGTATATCATACTCCACATTCACCGCATCACCTTGCTTAATTGTTTGGAAGTTGGTATGCTCAAAGGTGTAGGGTATTATGGCAACCGAAAACGCATTTGATTTATCACTGGCAACAGTCAGGCTAACCCCATTCAGGGCAATAGAACCTTTTTCCACGATGTATTTGCTATCTTCCTTTTTGCAGGTGAAAGTAAACTCATGGCTGCCTTTCAATTTTTTAACCGAGGTGCATTTCACAGTTCCGTCAATGTGGCCCTGCACAAAGTGCCCGTCAATTCTGCCGTTGGCAGGTAAGGATCGTTCCAGGTTTATTTTATCTCCGACTTTCAGGTGCTCCAGGTTGGTTCTGCTCAGTGTTTCTTTCACCGCCATAACCTCATAACGTGTTTTAGACAAGGGTATCACTGAAAGGCAGGCCCCGTTGTGGGAAACACTTTCATTCAGTTTTAGTTTTCCGGCAAATGAAGCCTCTACTTCCAAATGGAGGTTTCCACCTTTCATTTTAAGACTTCTAACGATACCTGTTTCTTCAATAGTTCCTGTAAACATACGGCAAAATTAGTCAATTTGATGATGTGATAATTTGATAATTTTGTAGCATTGATAATGTTCTGGCTTTATAAGAACCCGATATTTCATTATCAAATCATCGAATGACCAAATCATCAAATTAGAATCTTGCCTAAATTCCTTGTCATACGGTTTAGTTCCATTGGCGATATTGTGCTTACCAGCCCGGTTGTAAGGTGTATTAAGCAGCAGGTATCAGGTGCCGAGGTGCATTATCTTACCAAAAGGGCATTTTTGCCCGTTGTGCAGGCAATAGGGAATACAGATAAAATCTATTGTATAGAGAAGGATGTAAGTGAAGTGGCAGATGATTTAAAAAGTGAAGGCTATGATTTTATAGTAGACCTCCATCACAACCTTCGCTCTATGAAAGTTAAATCGGCGCTTAAAAGCCAATCGGCGGCCTTTCCAAAATTGAATATTGAGAAATGGCTTTTGGTGAACTTGAAGATAAACAAACTGCCCGGAATACATATTGTAGACCGGTATTTTGAAGCCGTTAAATCATTAGGAGTCACGAATGACGGATTGGGTTTGCAGTATCATGTGCCTTCTTTTGAAGAAATAGATGTAGGGGCTCAAAATTTTGAGCCCCTGCTAAAAAATGGTTACATAGGATTTGTAATAGGTGCAAACCATTATACCAAGCAGCTTCCTGTGCATAAAATAATTTCCATTTGTAAACAAATTGAAATGCCCATTGTGTTATTGGGTGGAAAGGGAGATGAAGAAAAAGCAATGCAAATAGAAACAGCTTTGGGTGCAAAGGTTTACAATGCATGTGGAAAATATTCCATTCATGGTTCGGCATCATTGGTAAAACAAGCTAAGAAGATAATAACCCATGATACGGGGTTGATGCACATTGCTGCAGCTTTTAAAAAAGATATTATTTCTGTTTGGGGGAATACCGTTCCTGAGTTTGGAATGTATCCCTACAAGCCTGGCCCTGGTTCACATATAATTGAGGTAACCGGCCTTTCCTGCCGGCCATGCTCCAAGATAGGGTATAAGGCCTGCCCCAAAAAGCATTTCAAATGCATGGAGCAAATTGACGAGGCTGCTATTATTCGAATGTTAGATGTCAGGTAAATGATCTGCGTATTTATTGAGCCTGCTTCGTTCCTCGCAGTCACGTACAGAGGAACGAAGCAGTCGCTAAGGCTTTCCATATTCATTACCATTTTCTCTCTATCTTTGACAGCACATTTAATAACTATGGAACTTACAGAACAGGAAAAATTCCGCCACGATGCGGCTGAGGCAATAAGGAAACTGGGAATAGACCCATATCCTGCGGCGCAATTTGAAGTGAATGCCAATGCGGCGGATATACTTGCCAACTTTGAACGGGAGAAAGGCGATTACCAGGACATCAGCATTGCGGGACGCATTATGGGCCGCCGCATTATGGGCAACGCCTCATTTGCAGAGTTACAGGACCAGACAGGCCGTATCCAAATCTATATAAAGCGTGATGATATTTGCGAGGGGGAGGATAAAACCCTCTATAATACAGTATTTAAAAAGTTGCTCGACATTGGAGATATTGTGGGTGTGAAAGGATTTGTCTTCATCACCAATACCGGAACTATATCTATACATGTGAAGTCGTTTACTCTGCTGTGCAAGTCTTTAAGGCCGTTGCCCGTTACAAAAGTCGACAGTGAAGGGGTGGCCCATGACGTGGTATCGGACCCTGAGTTGCGCTACCGCCAGCGTTATGTTGACCTTATTGTGAATCCGAATGTGAAAACTGTATTCATGCAACGGGCTAAGATCATCAACTCTATGCGGACCTTTTTTAATGAAAGAGGTTACCTGGAGGTAGAGACTCCCATATTGCAATCTATCCCTGGTGGCGCTGCCGCTAAGCCTTTCATTACACATCATAATGCATTGGATATGCCGCTTTATATGCGTATTGCCAACGAGCTATACCTGAAACGCCTTATTGTCGGCGGATTTGATGCGGTGTACGAGTTTGCGAAAGACTTCCGCAACGAGGGTATGGACCGGACCCACAACCCGGAGTTTACCCAGATGGAGATATATGTAGCTTACAAAGACTACGAATGGATGATGCAGATGACAGAGGAAATGCTGGAGAAGATTGTCTTCGACCTGTACGGCAATTCAACTGTTCCTTGCGGAGAAAGTACGCTGGACTTTAAGCGCCCGTTTCAACGGATTGGTATACTGGATGCGATTAAGGAACATACCGGTGATGATGTTTCGGAGATGGATGAAGAGGGATTGAGGAAGGTTTGCCAGAAGTATAACATACATGTGGAAGCCTCTATGGGCAAGGGTAAACTGATAGATGAAATATTTTCGGCCAAGTGCCAGAAGCATTATGTACAACCCACTTTCGTGATAGATTACCCTGTTGAAATGTCGCCGCTTACCAAGAAGCACCGTTCCAAACCCGGACTGGTAGAACGTTTTGAATTGTTTATAAACGGCAAAGAATTGGCCAACGCCTATAGCGAGTTGAACGACCCTGTTGAACAGCGCCTGCGTTTTGAAGAACAGATGAAACTTGCTGCCCGTGGAGACGATGAAGCCATGACCATTGACAATGACTTTTTGCGCGCCCTGGAATATGGTATGCCGCCCTGCTCCGGAATTGGAATGGGAATTGACCGGCTTACCATGTTACTTACCAATAATCCATCGATACAGGATGTGTTGTTCTTCCCTCAAATGAGGCCGGAAAGTTTTCAATAGCCAAATTTGAGTTAGAGTTTCCAGGATTTTATCATATTGAGCGAAGCGAAATATCTCTTTTTAAACAGAGATTCTTCACTTCGTTCAGAATGACAATCCCATAATTTTTTGCCAGTCGGGCTCCGCCTTTTTATTTTACATTGTTTTATACTTTTACGAATTTTGCGAGTATATAAAATAGGTCTGTAATGCTCAGAATTATAGACTATTAAACCCCATTTTATAGTATCAAAATTTTATACTGCACTTTTATATATGCCCGTTTGTGTGGCAAGTGTGTGGCAAACGAAATGAGGGATAAGCCACTCAACCCCAAGCCCCTAAAAGGGCTTAAAAGCCACAATACTCAGATAACCAATGTGATTTGATTTGTAATTGCCAGCCGGGCTCCGGCCCGGTCAATGACTTTAAAGGAACCCAACAACCCAAGTTTTACCTTTGTGGTATGACATAATTAACTGTAACATATTCCTTTTTTTGCGGCGCATGAAACCGTTTGCAACTAGCTTTAGACAGGAGGCCGGGGAATTTATTAGCTAAATGTTTTTAGCGATAAGAGATGAGATATAAGAGATAAGCCGGAGGAAAAAGGTACCATGAATAAATGGTATACCATTAATTAGTGGGACCGAATTA
>DATHNK010000486.1:0-3402 GCA_035486075.1 Bacteroidia bacterium | reverse complement strand
GTTTCAGCATCCCACTATAAACCGATTGTCCTAATATATTAGAAACTTCAATTGTTTGAGACCCTGAAATAAGTTCAGGGTGATCGAATGCAAGAGTGAAAATCCCGTTAGAAGGATTGGGGTAAATTTTCAAATCAATGGCAATTGGCTTGGGTTGGTTAATTCCGGTAATTACCTGTTTATAGCCGCAAATGGTATCATTCCTTTTATAATAAATAAGATGATAGTAGTCTGTATAAGGAATGTCATTAAACCAATCAAAGCCATGCAAGTCATAATAAGGTCCTCCACAGCCCTCTACTACCCAGGAATATACATTAAAACCCGATAATAATTCCGCCGATGAATCCAAACAAGCATTTGTTGGCCCTATTTCCCAAACCTTTTCACCGCAATAAGGTGCATTTGAATCGGTATAAATAGTATCCCAGGTTTGGGGGCAATAGGAACCGGTACTCTGTCCGGCGCTATCAGATAATTTTGTATAGTACACTATGTTTTTTGCGCTGTTAAAACTGCCTGTACAACTCATGCAGGAGGGCGGTGTATAATTCACCAGGCTATCTTCATAATAAACAGTATCTGAATGAGTGGAATACCATTTGTTCAGTACAATAGTCAACCCATATGTAGGAGGTCCTCCTTCACTAGATCCCATTTGGGTTTCAAAAACATCACCCACATTAAAATTATATACCTGTCCGATAGTCAGGTAGTTTTGAGAGAATGTGATTGACGCTCCACTGAATAGGAAAAGCAAAATGAAAAGTAGTTTTTTCATGAGGGCTTAACTTTAATAAGTTGTTTTTGAATATCTTTCAAATCACTCTACAAATATAAGAATATTTATAAGAGTTATATTTGCAAAAAAACAGAACATGGAAAAGCTTATTGAATGTGTACCAAACTTCAGCGAGGGGCATGATACCGCACTTATAAAAACCATAACGGATGAAATTGAAAAGATAGATGGGATAAAACTCCTGGATGTTGACCCCGGCAAGGCTACCAACCGCACGGTGGTTACATTTGTAGGTTCTCCGGATGCAGTTGTGGAAGCGGCTTTCCATTCCATAAAAAGGGCATCGGAGTTAATTGATATGAGCAAGCACAAAGGTGAGCATCCTCGCATGGGCGCTACCGATGTGTGCCCTTTGATACCGCTTTCAGGAATTACCGTGGAAGAAACGGTGAAATATGCCAACCTGCTTGCCGCAAGAGTTGGCAAAGAACTTGGAATACCTGTATATCTATACGAATACGCTCAGCCCAATAAAAACAGAAGCAACCTTTCAGTGATTCGTGAAGGAGAATATGAAGGCTTTTCTAAAAAGATAAAAAAACCGGAATGGAAACCGGACTTTGGCCCAACGGAACTGCCGGTTCGTTCAGGTGCGACTGTAATAGGTGTAAGGGATTTCCTGGTTGCCTATAATGTAAACCTAAATACTACTTCCGTTCGCAGGGCTAATTCTATTGCGTTCGATATTCGGGAAAGGGGCAGGGTCGTAAAAGATGAAAAAGGTAACGATGTGCATTTACCGGGCACACTGAAGTCGGTAAAGGCCATTGGTTGGTACATTGAAGAGTATGGACAGGCACAGGTTTCCATCAACCTTACCAATATTAATATTGCTCCCGTACATATTGCCTTTGAAGAAGTTTGCAAAAGCGCCCAGAACAGAGGAATGCGGGTTACAGGTTCCGAACTGGTGGGGCTTATTCCGCTTCAATCTATGTTGGACGCAGGCAAATACTTCCTTAAAAAGCAAAACCGTTCTACCGGGGTTTCTGAAAGCGAGTTGATACATATAGCCATCAAATCTTTGGGGCTGGATGACCTTACGGAGTTTCACCCTGACAAAAAAATTATTGAATACAGGATGAAGAAGGAATCTGATTCAGCTTTGCAAAATCTTACGGTGAAGGCGTTTGCTGATTTAACCGCTTCTGAATCACCTGCCCCAGGCGGTGGTTCTATTTCGGCTTATCTCGGCTCTTTAGGTGCTGCATTAGGAACTATGGTTGCCAATCTGTCATCCGTTAAAAAGGGTTGGGAACCTCGTATTCAGGAATTTTCGGATTGGGCTGAAAAAGGACAATCAATAAAAGATAAACTGCTCAAAGCAGTTGACGAAGATACCGCTGCGTTTAATGGCATTATGTCTGCATTTGGCCTTCCTAAGAATACGGATACTGAAAAACAAGCGAGAAAAGAGGCTGTTAAAAATGCAACCATATCAGCCATTGAGGTGCCTTATAAAGTTATGCAACTCTCGCTGGAATCCATGCAGCTTATTAAAGCTATGGCTGAAACTGGAAACCCCAATTCGGTGAGCGATGCTGGTGTTGCTGCGCTTTGTGCACGTTCTGCAGTAATTGGCGCTCATCTGAATGTTAAAATTAATGCAAGCGGATTAGCCGATAAAAGCCCCATAGCGCAATTATTACAGGACGCTGCTAAGCTTGAAACAGAAGCCATCAGGCTTGAAAGTGAGGTATTGGGGATAGTGAACAAGGTTATTGGAAACAGTTAAAAAAGGTTAAGGATAGAAAAAGAACCCTTTACCCCGCTAAATTCAATAAATTTGCAAACTTTCCGATAAAAGTATTCCAATGAAAAATGTATTTCACTTTGTATTTTCCCTGTTATTTCTAATCGTAGCTCCTTTATCCATAGTTGCCCAGCAGGCCATGAGCCCGCAATTGGTAGATAAGGTTGTGGCCGTAATAGGCGGAAAGATAATCCTCCAGTCGGAGGTAGTGGAAAGAACCCAGGAATATATGAATGAAAAAGTTGCCGATACAAATGGTATTCGTTGTAAGGTAATAGAGGATCTGATGTATGAAAAGCTTTTGCTGATAGAAGCGGAGAAAGATTCTACCATTATAATTACAGATGCCCAGGTGGAGCAGGAGTTTGATAAACGAATGAGTTATTATATCTCCCAGCTTGGCTCCAAGGAAGCATTTGAGAAATGGTATGGCAAATCGGTTGAACAATATAAAGAGGAGTTAAAACCTGATGTGAGAGACCTGTTGATGGCCCAGCAAATGCGGGGAAAGGTCATTGATAATTTAACTGTTAGCCCGGAGGATGTAAGGAAGTATTATGAAGGCATACCAAAAGATAGTATTCCCGGTGTAAATGCCCAGGAAGAGATTGCCCAGATAACTAAAATGCCTGCCTTAACAACCGAAGAAAAACAGGTAGCCAGGCAAAAATGCGAAGAATTAAGGGAACGTGTTTTAAAAGGAGAAGATATGGGCCCGCTAGCCATCCTTTATTCCGAAGACCCGGGATCGGCGCCTAAGGGTGGAGTATATAAAAATGTGCACCGGAAAGAATTCGACCCTGAATTTGAAAAGGTTGCTTATAGTTTGAAAGATAGTGAAGTTTCC
>DATHNK010000485.1:0-4796 GCA_035486075.1 Bacteroidia bacterium | reverse complement strand
TTAATACTACCGTGGTTGGCGGAGTAGGTAACCCGGTAACAGTTATTATCTCTACCCAGCAATATCCTTTTGTAGAGGGCTTTGGTGAGGGCATCCGCACCCGCATTCTGGGTTACTTCCTGAGACTTGATGAAGCCTGGGGTATTAATAACGGGGTAATTTCAAGTAGCCCTGTTACCTATTTCTCTTTCAGTTTAGATTTTTAGAAATTCCCTTTTTGGGCTGTCGGGCTCCGACCTTTGTTTTACACTATTTTACACTTTTGCAGGTTTTTAAGGGGTGTAAACCTCATAAATGTATTTAATTGATTTGCAAATACTTGGATGCATATTTAAATTGACTGGAGTTTACACACTGTAAAACAAATCATGTATGTTGTTGAATATGTGAGTATTACATCTTTTTGTGCATGGTAAGATTGTAAAATAAAAATATTCTGATTACCAGTATTATATGTTTATTTGGCTTTACACTAGTGTAAATTGGATGAAAAGTGTAAAATTGTTTATGTAATTTCTGCAAATATTTTTGATGAACCTCTTCTCTTCCAACTTCCGTATAAAAGCCGTAACTTTGTCATTACTATATGGAGACAGCCGTAATTACACCGGAAGCCGAATTAGAAAAGAAGGAAATACTTAACCGTTACCGGGGTTTGCTGCGTTCATGCAGGTATAAGTTAGATGATGCTGATAAAAAGCTCATCAGGAAGGCATTTAATATTGCGCTGGAGGCCCATAAAAACGCCCGCCGTAAATCGGGTGAGCCTTATATATACCATCCTATTGCGGTTGCCCGTATTGTAGCCGAAGAAATCGGGCTTGGCGCTATAGCTATAGCCTGTGCCTTGCTGCATGATACTGTGGAAGACACGGACATTACTCTGAAGGACATCGAAGGGATGTTTGGTAAAAAAGTGGCCTCAATTATTGACGGGCTTACCAAGATCTCAGGCGTGTTTGATGCTTCTTCCTCTTTGCAGGCTGAGAATTTCAGGAAGATGCTGCTTACCCTGGCGGAAGATGTACGGGTAATTATTATAAAATTGGCAGACAGGCTCCATAATATGCGTACCCTTGATTCGATGGAGCGCAGCAAACAATTAAAAATAGCATCGGAAACACTTTATTTGTACGCTCCTCTGGCTCACCGTTTGGGTTTAAACACTATCAAGTCGGAGATGGAGGATCTGTCATTGAAATATACAGAACCCGTTTTATTTGCAGAGATAGCTCAAAAATTAAAGGAAACACAGGCCGAACGCACGCGCTACATTCACCGTTTTATTACTCCGATAAGGGAAGCCCTGCACGACCAGAAATTCAAGTTTAGGATATTCGGACGGCCCAAATCAGTGTATTCCATTTGGAATAAGATAAAGAACAAGGGCGTACCCTTTGAAGAAGTTTATGACATTTTTGCTATAAGAGTTATTATTGACTCTACCCCCGACCAGGAAAAATCGGATTGCTGGAGGGTATATTCTTTAGTTACCGATTATTATTATCCAAATCCTGACAGGTTACGCGATTGGATATCTACACCTAAAGCCAATGGCTATGAGGCGCTACATACAACCGTAATGGGCCCTAACGGGCAATGGGTGGAAGTGCAGATACGCAGCGAACGTATGAACGAAGTGGCTGAAAAAGGTTATGCCGCCCACTGGAAATACAAACAGGGTGGACATGGAGAAGAAGATCCGTTGGAAGAATGGTTGCGTAAAATAAGAGCATCACTGGAGAATCCTGACAGCAATGCGCTCGATTTTATTGATGACTTTAAACTCAATCTTTTTGCCGACGAAATTTTTGTGTTCACACCGAAGGGTGAAATGAAATCCCTGCCGGTAAATTCCACCGCGCTCGATTTTGCATTTGATATACACTCGCAAGTGGGAGCTAAATGCATAGGAGCAAAGGTTAATCATAAACTGGTTCCGCTGAGCCATAAATTAAACAGTGGCGACCAGGTGGAAATTCTTACTTCAAGCAAACAGGCACCGAAAGCTGATTGGATAAATTATGTGGTTACGGCTAAAGCTAAATCAGCTATCAAGGCTCTGCTCAAGGAGGAAAGAAATAAACAGGCGGCAGAAGGAAGAGAGATACTCAAACGCAAAATGAGTCACCTGAAAATAGATTTCAACGATGTAAACATTAATAAAATAACGGCATTCTTAAAATTACAGGACAGCCAGGAACTCTTTTACCGTGCGGCTTTGGAAAGGGTGACCAATAAAGAGTTAAAAGAATATCTCGATTCAAAGGATGAGAATTTGGCCGTGCAAACTCCTGTTTCAAGCCTGGAAGATTTAGTTTCAAAAGCCCGCGGCAAGCAGGATACATTGATGATCGGCGACAGCATGGATAATTTGGAATACAAACTGTCTCCATGCTGCAATCCAATTCCCGGTGATGACGTTTTCGGATTTATTACCGTGCATGAAGGAATAAAGATACACAGGGTGAACTGCCCCAATGCTATTGCACTGATGAGCAACCATGCCTACCGTATAGTTAAAGCGAAATGGACTAGCCAGAAACTTATTTCTTTCCTGGCTGGAATAAAAATTACAGGTATTGATAAGATCGGGCTCGTGAACAGGGTTACCAATATTATTTCAAAAGAGTTGAATGTAAATATGCGTTCCTTAAGTTTTGACACGAATGACGGAACCTTTGAAGGAACCATAGTTGTGTTTGTGCACGATACAACCCACTTAACCGACCTTATTAAAAAACTCCAAAAAGTGGATGGGGTGGTAAAGGTCACGCGGTTAGATACGAATTAGATTTTCACCCCAAAACCTCTAAAGGGGCTTCTTTTCGTCACTGCGAGGAACGAAGCAGTCTCAGTATAAAAAAGATTGCTTCGTTCTTCACAATGAAGTTTGAATTTTATTTCTGAATGATCATTTTCCCACTACCGGCAAGACTTCCGTCTTCATTTAGAACCTGGTAGAAATAAACTCCGTTTGGTTTTGAGGACAAATCAATTATGAATTGAGAATTATTAATTACGAGTTGGGAATACACTTTTTCCCCAAGCATATTATATACTTCAACGGACGACTGATTACTGACCACTGACAACTGAATTGTGAAAATGCCACTGTTGGGATTGGGATATAATTCAACATTACCATTTGCCGAAGAAATATTATTTACTCCTAATGTTGAGCCTTCAACAGGGATATTTATGTTGTCAATATATAGTTGTCCACCCCAATAGGAGCGGTTTTCAAAGGAGAACATAACAGAAGGCTGCCCGTAAATAACAGAAGGAAGTTTAATGTTTTCCGTTCTCCATTGGGAGGCTGTAGGAATAAACCCTAATGTATCGCCGGTGGTGGAAATGTTGCTAGTAGTTGTAGCGAGGTCCATTCCACCTTTGTAATAAATATTTGTCCAAGTGATACCGCAATCAAGGGAATAATAAACTGCCAATGTATCGCTGTAAACAGTGTTATATGGTGCGTAAGCAACATCAAAATCGAGTGAATCTTTAGTTACATGTATAAAGCTGTAGGCCGGAGAATAAATTTGCACATTTTGTCCGCCAATTGGATTAGGTGGAGGAGGCTGGTTCAGCAAATAATCTCTATAGCCGGAGTTAAAATTATAGAACAACATGCAGGAGTTGCTTAATCCATATCCTCCTGCACCGGTATGCGAATAGCGTTGCCAGATACTGCCATAAGAAGCATTTGAGGTATTCCAGTCATAGGGATTGTTGAGATACCAACCTGTAGGTGGAAATGTAGCGTTTTCAAATGTTTGGGTTAGTGGCAACCAGTTTTTGTAAGGCTGAACTGCTATAAAATTTCTTTTCGTAATAGTATCGCCTCCACCGGGAGCGGTAACAATGAGGGTTACATTATATATGCCGGGAGTAGTATAAGTAACCAGCGGATTCTGCAAATTGGATGTGGAAGGTGTTCCGCCCGGAAATGACCAGTTCCAGGATGTAATATGTGTAGGCGTAAGGCTTTCATCGGTAAAATATACCGAGGATCCGGTACTTACAGAATTATTATTAGCAATAAATTGTGCTGAAGCCGCCGGCGGTTCAATACCAATAAGGGCCTGTTGTAATGAATCAAAATTAAAGGAATAAGGATTCAGCGCAGTGAGGGAAAAATAACCGTTGGGTGAGCCTCCCCATCCCCAGTTCATAAAAAAGTAGGTGTTGGAATCATATCCCTCACAAACCCACGTATGGCCTATGTCTCCGCCACCGGTGTACTGAACTACACGGTGGTTATTCAATTCATTTTCGAGCATGGTTATCCAAACGGAATCCGTAAATTGTGCTTTATAAAAGCCACGTAACGAATGCCTGTTATATCCAAAAAATCTCCAATAAGCTGTTTGATCAGAAACTGAATCTGCCGCAAAATTAGAAAAGGTGTTCGGGCAAATAACTTCTGCATTACTACCGCCCGGGGCATAGTTCATATCAAGGCTTATACCACAATCATACATTAGCAAAGCAACATCAGCATTGGCGACATTTAAAGTGTCAGGCATATTCGCCCAATGAAACGTATCGGCATAAAAATTACGGCTGATAACCCCATAATCATTGGAGTATTGCGGAGTATTCTCATTATAGGTATTTCCCAATAGCCCATGCAGCGGATATTTCCAATATTGCATGATCTGGGCCTCGGCAGTGGCGCAGCATCCGGTTACCGAGCCGCCCGGACACATGGTATTAAAAGGCCAGCCCTGGTTCCATATTACATTGGAAAGTGGCAGCACTGCGTGTGACATGCTTTCTCTTCTTCGCAT
>DATHNK010000484.1:0-3173 GCA_035486075.1 Bacteroidia bacterium | reverse complement strand
TGGGTAGGGTATTCTCTTGCAGATGACCAGCAAAAGCTAACGCACCGCTTGCCGGGTATTAAAAAAGGGGTATTATCTCCTTTAGATGCCCTTCCAAAGCCATCCGACACTTCCACCATCCATGATATGAATGCCATTTATGCCCGCGATTATAATGTAGCAACCGATATACGCATTGTAGGAAGGGGATTCAGGAATTTGGGGCGTAGTTGACACTGAACTACCTGTTTTAGTAGTATTTAATGAAATGGGAGCATAAAAAGGCATGACGGACGAAATGCTAAGGAATTATTAATATTTCATTCCAAATCATTACGATATGAAAAAACTACTATATTTGCAGCCCTATTAAAAAATACATACAGGAAAAAACATGATTATTGTTCAGATTAAAGAAGGCGAGAATCTTGAAAAGTCGCTGAAAGCATTCAAGAAAAAGTTTGACCGCATTGGTGTAGTTAAAGAATTACGTGTTCGTAAGGTTTATAACAAGCCATCAATCGTTCGCAGACAAAAAAAGCTGAAAGCTATTCTCCGCCAAAAATATATTGACTCCTTAGAGTAGTCGGTAGTCCATAAAGTTTTTAAAGTTCATAAAGTAATTACCTCTGTAATTTACTTTATGAACTTTTTACTTTATAAACCTTTTGAACTAATTTCCGTGTGATATTTTGCCAATACCACCGCTGGTATTTTCCATCACCTTAGCATTGCCATAGTAGGTAATTCCTCCAATTCCATTAGCATCCAGGTATATTTCACTGTCAGCGTTTACGGTTGCAGCACCTACGCCATTTACACTGGCATGAAGAATATCCACTTTAAAGTCCCTGGCTTTTAGTTTACCCACTCCATTATCATCAATATTGGCATAATGTGCTTTTCCGGCAATGGTAAGAGAGCCTACACCATTCTCCGATGCCGTTACTGAATCTGCATTCAGGTACAGGATATTTTCACCCACTCCATCCGATTCAAACGTAAATTTACCGGCCTTAATGGTATCAAGGGTTTTAATCTCTCCAACTGATTCCGTTTCAATGGCGCTCAGTTGTTTGTAAGTAATATATATGTTTGTTTTTGTATCATGAATCCCGTCATGGTTGCTGATAGTATCAATAATAATAAGGGTATTTCCATCATTGGTTACCTTCAGGTCGCTGGGAAAATCATTTTTTACTATAACGCCTTCAGTGTTTCCCTGTTGAAGAATAATATTGAAAACCCCATTCGCTTTAATAGATGTAAATGGCTGCACAGGCATATTCTTTCCTTCCGGTGGCAAATGGGTATATTTTATATTCGAACCTCCTACATTTATTACACAAGCAGAAAGTAAGATAAGGCCAATAATGAAGGTCAAGCGGAAATTGGTTTTCATGGTGTTTAATTTTAAGTGTTTCTCCTAAGACGTGAAGATATGGGAAAAAGTTACTTTATTAGCTTTTTGTTGTTTACACCAACTGAATTTCACTGTATAAACTTTACGAACTTAATTTCCGTGTATTATTTTACCCATACCCCCTTCTGAATCCAGCACCATCACCCTGGCATTGCCATAATAGGTAATGTTTCCACCCAGTTCAGATTTAAGATAAATTTCACTGTCAGCAGTTACGGTGGCGGCACCTATACCAAACACATAGGTATGCAATACTTCCACCTTTAAACCTTTTGTTCTTAACGAATCCATTCCTGTAACTTTAAAATCAGCATAATTTGCTTTCCCCAACAAGTTAAATGTTCCGGCACCATCAAGCGTTACTATTACGGTATCGGCATTTAGCATCAAGGTTTTTTCTCCAAATCCATTAGACTCTATTATAAAGTTGATGGCTTTAATAGTATCGATAGATCTAATATCCCCCATTAAGTACATTTTCAGGCAGTTCAGTTGTTTGTAAGTAACATAAATGTTGGTCTTCCTGTCGGCTAGCGAAGAATAACTGCTGTCAGTAAACATTAACATTAGGGTATCCCCCACATTAGTTGCTTTAAGGTCGCCCGGGTCATAACCCTTCATCACCAGGCTTTCAGTGGTAGCATGTTGCAGGATAATATTAAAGGCGCCTTTCGCTTTAATGGCTCTAAATGATTTAACAGGTATATTTTTTCCCTCAGGTGAAAGTTTAGTATATTTTAAATCGGGATGAAGTTTGGAGTCAATTATCAAGCGGGCAGCGAAGCCCACAAAAGAATGCTGAAAGCGATAAATTCCGCAAAATGCTGCAATGATTGCCCCACAGGCTAAAACAGCTATGAGAATTTTATTTTTTGAAGTCAATTTTAGGTGATTTTCTTAAGATGTGAAGATAGGGGAAAACGTTACACTCCCGCCAACAACATCTTCCACGCCTCCTCTATCTTATTCCCCTCCAATAACCGTTTTGCCTCCGTATGTAATTCCTCTTCGCCTTGAAATTTCTTTGTCTGGTTTGCTTTAAAAGCTACAACATCTGCTTCTGAAGGCAAGTGAGTAACATTCCCTAATTTACCGAGGTCGTTTCCGCTTAGTATTTTGCTGTTACGTATGCTGGCTGGCAAGGCATCTATACCAATACCCAGGTTTGCCATCGGTTGCGCTTGTTCAAACAAAGCATCGCCATGCGCCCTGCAATACCAATGTCCGCCCATCCGGCCCACCAAATCAATTTTGGTCTGGTCTATTCTGCCATCGGCGTTTAATACGTCTTCATTAATATGCATTAAAACTACCTCGCAAATAATAATATTACCTGCCCCTCCGCCCGTGCCGGTGTGTTTTACTTCCAGCACTTTACATTCCATCTGCACCGGCGATTCTTTCACCCGGAATGGCCTCACTTTATCTGAGGGAATAGGCGTAAAACCCGCTTTTACAAACTCATTCACTCCTTTTGGATACTCGGCACTGGCAAGGGATGTCTGCTGAACCATGTTATATGTTACCACGTTTATTACCACTTCCGGCACTTCCAATACATTGTTTACAGTGTCTTTATTATTGCCAGTTCTGCCGGAACGTGCAGGCGAAAACACAGCTATTGGTGGGTTTGAACCCATTACATTGAAAAAACTAAAAGGCGCAAGATTAGGATTGCCCAACGAATCAATCGTACTGGCAAAGCATATTGGGCGGGGCCCAACCGAGGAAACTAAATGGGAATGAAGAAGGTTTTGGGGGGTGGAGGAGG
>DATHNK010000483.1:0-9710 GCA_035486075.1 Bacteroidia bacterium | reverse complement strand
TTATGTGAATATTGCAGATGAATTTTACAAACGTTTGGACCAGTTGAAGGCCAGCATCCCTAAGGATTATGAATTGGACGTTGCGCTTGATTCTACCAGAAACATTAAGAACTCCATAACTGATGTGGAGGAAACACTCGCCATAGCTTTCGGGTTGGTAATACTTATTATATTCTTATTCTTCCGCGATCTGTTGATCGCCTTCCGTCCGTTGATTGATATACCCGTTTGTATTATAGGTTCCTTCTTTATTATGTACCTCGCCGGATTATCCATTAATATCCTTACCATGTTGGGCATAGTGCTGGCTACAGGTTTGGTGGTGGATGACGGTATTGTGGTAACGGAAAATATTTACAAAAAAATTGAAGAAGGCATGACTCCTATGGAGGCCGCCCTGAAAGGTTGCAATGAAATATTTATGGTGGTTATCACAACTTCCATTACCCTGTCCATCGTGTTTTTACCCATTTTATTTTTACAAGGTTTTACCGGAAAATTGTTCCGCGAATTTGCCATAGTGGTAGGCGGCTCCGTTCTTATTTCAGCATTCGTTTCCCTGTCACTTACTCCCGTACTTAGCGTAAAGTTAGTTCGTAAAAACAATAAGAAAACCCGGTTTTATGAAGCTTCCGAACCCTTCTTCATCCGTCTGAATGAAGGGTATAGCAGGCTTCTTAAATCTTTTATGAAAAGACGTTGGCTGGCATTCCCGATCATTGGCATTTGTTTTTTAATTATTTATTTCACCGGAAGCGCACTTCATTCTGAGTTGGCTCCGTTGGAAGATAAATCCATGATACGTTTTCTGGTAACGGGTCCCGAAGGCGCTTCCTATGATTACACTACCGCTTATATGGATTCTGTTACCCGCTTAGTAGTAGATTCTGTGCCTGAAAAAAGAGTATTCCTGACCATTACCGCGCCTTTTTTCCTTGGCTCGGGAGCATTGAACACGGGTTATGCGAGAATGATGTTGCCTCCTCCTGATCAACGCAAACGTTCGCAAAATGAAATTGCCAATTATATGTCGGCTCAGCTTAGCCGCTTCCCTTCTGCCCGGACTATTCCGGTGCAGGAACAAACCATCGCTGTTGGTTCAGGCAAGTTTTCTTTGCCAATTCAATATGTGGTAGAAGCCACCACCGTTGGGGAATTAAGAAAAGTGCTTCCTAAATTCCTGGCGCTAGCCAAAAAAGATTCTATTCTTACAAAGGTAGATGTGAATTTGAAATTCAATCACCCCCAATTGGATATTACCATCAACCGCGAGAAAGCCGATGCCCTGAATGTTCCTATTATAGATATAGCTCAAACTTTGGAAGCAGCTATGAGCGGCGAGCGGTTCCAATATTTCTATATGAATAATAACCAGTACCAGGTAATTGGCGAATTAAAAAATGAAGACCGCACTAAGCCGCTGGATATTCAATCTATCTATATGCGAAGTGATTCCGGTAAAGGAAATTTGGTAGAACTGGATAACCTGGTGAGAATACGCGATACGTCAAATCCTGCCCAATTATATCACTACAACCGTTTTGAATCGGCTACCATCACAGCCGATGCTTCTCCGGGACATACTATTGGCGATGGCATAAAAGAACTGGACAGGCTTGGCAAAATGATTGACCCTGAAACCAAACAACCTTACCTCACCCCGAATATTAAGACAGAGTTAGCCGGTGCATCACGGGACCTTTCGGAAAGTTCATCGGATCTTACCTTTGCATTGGTACTTGCACTTGTATTGATCTATTTGGTGCTTGCTGCCCAGTTTGAAAGTTTTATTGATCCTTTCATAATTATGTTAACAGTACCTATGGCTATGGCAGGAGCCATATTATGCCTGTGGTATTTTAACCAGACCCTCAATATTTTCAGCCAGATCGGAGTCATTACGCTAATAGGGTTAGTAACTAAAAACAGTATTCTTATTGTGGAGTTTGCCAATCAATTACAGGAACAAGGTGTTGCATTCAAGGATGCTATTTTCCAGGCAGCCGAAGCACGTTTACGCCCAATATTAATGACCACACTGGCTATGGCATTGGGAGCCTTACCAATTGCATTGGCATTTGGTTCAGGGGCTACCAGCCGGAAATCATTAGGAACGGTAATTGTTGGTGGCTTGATGTTTGCATTGATACTTACACTCTTTGTTATACCTGCAATTTACTCTTACATGGGACGCCCGATTAAACATGCAGTTGATGAAAAACATACTGAATTAAAATGAGTAAGCAAAAAATATTTGAGATTGCTTCGTTCCTCGCAATGACGGCCAGAGCCCGACTGGCAAATAGAAAGCTTTATCGTCATTGCGAGGCTTTGCGAAGCAATCTCTTTTTACCATTAATAGTTTCACTATCCCTTTTTCTACCTTTAGTTATTTCCGCCCAAAAAATATTCACCCTCGACAGTGCCATCGCTATCACATTAAAGAGTAATTACAATATTCTGCTGGCGCAAAATGCTTATAAAACCGCATCCAATAATTACGCTCCGGGAATAGCAGGGATGTTGCCAACTATCAGCGCCAATGCCACCTATACGGCATCGGTAACTAACCTTAGCCAGCAATACAGTTCAGGGCTCGATGTTAATAAAAGCGGCGCTGTTTCAACAACTATCGTTCCATATATTGGATTATCATGGACACTTTTCGACGGAACCAGGATGTTTGTAGTCTATAATGAGCTTGGGCTACTCAAGGATGAAGGCATGTTAAATGTGAAAGCTACCATGGAAGATAATATTGCATCGGTTATTGAAGCATATTATAATATAGTGCAACAAAAACAACTGTTAATTGTAGATGATTCAGACCTGGCAGTTTTTAAAGAAGAAATGGATATAGCCCAAAAGCAATATGAAGTTGGCACCGGTTCCAAACTGAATTATTTGCAGGCGGAAGTGAGTTATAATGCGCAAAATTCAGCCCGCCTTAAACAACAGGTTGCCGTTATGAATGCTATCATTTCCCTAAACCAATTATTGGAGTTGCCTGTTGAAAGTACCTATGAAGTAAGGCCGGATATTAACATAGGAAGAGAATTAAAATATGACAGCCTGAATAATTTGGCCTTTATGCAAAACCCTAACCTGGCATTAGCTAAAACGGGCATTAGAGTGGCTGAAGACAATGTGAAAGAAACCAACGCTATGCGCTTGCCTTCGCTTAATATAGGGGCCGATTATGGTTTATCGCGCAACTCATCGAATGCCGGATTTGCCCTTTATAATCAGTCTGCAGGGCTTATTGGTGCGGGTTTTACCTTCTCCTGGACCCTCTTCAACGGATCCATTATTAACATACAGCATGAAAACGCGCAACTGGCGGAACAGAGTGCAAAATTCCAATATGATCTCACCAATTTCCAGGTGAATGCAACACTGCTTGAAACTTTCAAACAATATGAGGTAAATCAGAAAATTTTGAAGATGGATGAAGATAATTTTGTTATCGCAAAACAAAATGTGGATGTCGCGTTGGAACAATTCAGAATAGGCACTACCAATATAGTTCAATTGCAGCAAGCGCAAGCGAGCTACGCACAGGCCGGAAGCCAAGTGGTTAGCGACAGGTACAGCACCAAGGTCAGTGAAACCCAACTCCTGCAACTATCGGGAGAACTAATAAAATAATTTTTGAATTACACGCCACTTTTTTTCGTTCACGACGAAAAAATATTTTTTTATTTTTCGTCCGGAGATTGAAAATATTTCTTTATCATTGCCGAAGAATTCCAAAGTTCATAAAAAGTTAGTACCTTTGAAAAAGCTTGAATTTATTGGGATTCTCAAAAGACCTGAAATGCAAACAAAAAACACATATGAATTATCTCCGAAAAAAAAACAAAATTTTTTTTCCGGTAATTCAAAAAGAAATGTTTTTTTTGCAGCCCCAAAAATAAAGCCGTAAAAAGAGTAACTTTTTAAAATTTATATAGTAAAGAACTATTCATCCCCTCGTCGACTCCAATGGAAAAAAATCACTTAAAAATTTGGGAACACTGTCTTGAGATCATCAAGGATAATGTAACACCGCAAAGTTTTAAGACTTGGTTTGAACCCATTAAGTCAGTTAAACTGAGCGACCACGTTCTTACCATACAGGTTCCTAGCCAGTTTGTTTACGAATATTTGGAAGAACATTATATAGGACTTTTGAAGAAAGCCCTGAAGAGGGAACTGGGCCCTGAATCGCGTTTGGAATACAGCATTGTTATGGAAAACAACCGCAGTTCCAAGCCTTACAATGTGAAAGCACCAAGCACCAACAAGCAGGGAGCCAAATCGCAAGCGGTTACTATTCCAATAGATATTAATAAGAACCCTATACGTAATCCGTTCATTATTCCCGGTTTAAAGAAGATCGATATTGCTCCCCAGTTAAATCCTTCCTATTCATTCGAGAATTTTATTGAAGGTGATTGCAACCGCTTGGCACGTTCGGCAGGATTTGCCGTAGCTCAGAAACCGGGAGGCACTTCATTCAATCCATTATTTATATATGGTGGGGTTGGATTAGGAAAGACCCACCTTGCACATGCCATTGGTTTGGAGATTAAAAACAATTTCCCTAATAAGACTGTCCTTTATTTATCATCTGAAAAGTTTACAACCCAGTTTATAGACGCAACCAAGAACAACACCCAGAATGATTTCATCAACTTCTACCAGATGATTGATGCCCTTATTGTGGACGATGTTCAGTTCTTAGCCAAGAAAGAAAAAACCCAGGATGTATTCTTCCATATATTTAACCACCTGCACCAAAACGGAAAGCAACTGGTGTTTACATCAGACAAGCCTCCGGTGGAAATTGAAGGCATGGAACAACGCCTGCTCTCCCGCTTTAAATGGGGATTGGCTGCCGACCTGCAAATACCGGGACTTGAAACCCGCATTGCTATCCTGAAAAAGAAAATTTATACAGAAGGACTTGATATATCAGATGAAGTTGTAGAATACCTTGCATATAGCATCAACAGCAATGTACGCGAACTGGAAGGCGCTCTTATATCATTGGTTGCCCAATCGTCGCTGAACAAGAAAGCTATTACCCTGGAACTTGCCAAGCAAATGATTGACAAGTTTGTGAAGAACACAGCCCGCGAAGTATCTATAGATTACATACAAAAAGTGGTTTGCGATTATTTCGGACTGCCTATTGACATGATCAAATCGAAGACCCGTAAACGTGAAGTGGTACAGGCCCGCCAGATTACCATGTACTTTGCCAAGAGCTTTACCAAATCATCGCTTGCCAACATTGGTATGCAATGCGGAGGCAAAGACCACGCAACAGTATTGCACGCCTGCAAAACAGTGAACAACCTTATTGATACCGACAAGCGTTTCAAAGGATACATTGTGGAACTGGAAAAGAAGATCACGCTTTCGAATTACCAGTAAGATTACTTTAATAGAACACGGATGACGCGGATTTAACGGATTTGCGCTGAAAGAGCTATGGTGGCAGATTCTATCTTTAAAAGTTTAAGCCCGCCTGAATCGGAAATAGATAAAAAATGGGCCGCTGTTGCAAAAAAACGTCTTTCTGAAATTACATCTGGGCAAGTGAAACCAATTCCCGGTGAAGAAGTTTTCAGGAAAATCAGGGAACGCCTTCCTGAATGAATTATTTTTTCAGGTAAATGGAAAAGCCCATACTTGAATCCTTTATTTCAAATTCTCTAAATTCCGTTTGAGAGATAAAAGTTTCAAATTCTTTCCCGGTATATGCCCCGCTTCTTTGAATTGCACCGGCTATATATGCCTTTAGTCCTTTTAACCCCATATTTTCTGCAAGCTTTTTTGTCACCTTTATTGACGCTTGCCTATTTAAGTCCATAATCAGGGCCATGCCTCCGGGTTTTAAAACTCTATGCATCTCTTGCAGTGCTTTAAGCGGTTGTTTGAAGTTTTTAAATGCAAAAACACAAATAATAAAGTCGAACATATTTGCATTAAAAGGCATGTTAGAAACATTTCCTTGCCGGAAATTAATATCAACACCTGCTTCCTTTGCATTTCGGACGCAAATCGCTACCAGGTCTTCACTAATATCCATTCCTGCTATTTTATATTTTCCAATCCTGGATAGTTCAATTGAAAGATAACCTGCTCCGGGTGCAATCTCAAGCACAGAATCTCCATCCCTGATATACTTTGCGGCCTCCTTTGCTTGCGCCGTTATTTCCCCCATCCGGTGTTCGCGTGAAAGCTTGTCGTAATAATTTGCCTGTGCGCCTTCAATTCCTAAATCCTTGAAACGCCTGAAAAATCTCATCATAATTACTCCTTTTGTATCTGAATTTTCAGAATGATACTGCAAACATATACCTGAACTATGGCTACCCGTTAATGGAATTAGGTGAGATGGGCATCTAAATAATGCAGAAGCATAAATTTTGTCGGTGAATGACGGTCCAATTTATATGGGCATTGAATAAATAACTCACTTCACCATTCCTACTCGTCGGCCTTAAGTCTCCCCCACAAATATACTTTTTTAATTCTCCTATATAAATTGAGTGTATTTGAGAGAGATTTCTCTCCGCCAACTGGCGGATCGAAATGACAATGCATCTGTCAATATTAGGGGGTAAGAGTGGCGCGGGCTTCGCCCGCGCCACTCTTACCTTCATCCCTAACCTGGCATAGCCTGTCATTCCGAACGAAGCAAAGTGCAGTGAGGAATCTCTCTAATAAACACGGAATAGCACTCTCTGTGAAAATCGCCCTCCCTGCCTCTTTTGGTTAGTATCTCAGTATTATTTCTTTGCCTCTTGTATATTCTCCTTCACCCTATATTTCACCATCTTTTTAATAAGGGCAATAGGCATGGGTTTGTCCATTGGAAACTGAACAGCACCTTTAGATGTTTTGTATCCTGCAAGTTCTTTTTCGAATGCTATAATGGCGGAAGAACCTCTTGGATAAAACCCGATATGGTTTTTAAATCCGGCAAACCAGACCAGCGAACCGTTTAGTTTATAGCCGGGCATCATATAGCTTATTACTTCTTCTGCCTCCGGGGCAACATCCTGAATGGCCGCTCTAACTTTTTCCAGCAATTCTCGGGTTTCTTCCGGAAAGCCAGAGATATATTCGTCAACGGATTTTGGCTTCTTCATTTTACTTATACTGTCACAAATATAAGGAGAAAATAAACTCAGTAAACTATCATTTCTTTTTGCTGATATCGCACAGCATATCCGAATGGATATTCAAACCGATGTTGGTGATATTGTAAACATGCTCGCTGGCAACCAGGTAAACTATCTCACAAATTTCACGTTCTGAATAATACTTTGCCATCCGGTTAAAAGTTTCCGGATTAACCTTTTTATCTTTCGTAAGTTCTGTAACATAATCTAAGGCGGCCCTTTCGGCATCGGTAAAAAGCGGGCTTGTTTGATATTGGTCTAATGCATCAAATTTGGCCACGTTCATAGATGCTTTGATAGCATAATACCGGCTAATATCGATGCAAAAAAGACAGACGTTGATACGTGCTACCTGCTGACGCAGAAGCATAATAGTTTCAGGTTTCAGTACCATCTTTTTATCCAATTGGGAAATCTTCCCATAAAACATACCGAATGCGGCAGGTAGCCTTGCGGAATGTACCATAAGAGGTGTCATGACTTTACCAAATTGTTTACGGGTAAAATAATATACCAGTTTCATTATAAGCCCTTGGGGCTTTTCTATAGGAGGAAGGAATGTGTCCATTTGTTGGTTGATTGGTTACTCCTCTATAACGAATGAGTCAATGGAAACCGGACAAGTAAAAGGATAAATATCTAAATTAGTTGATATTAATACGTAATCCCCTTTCCATTAATGATTTGCTGTAAATATTTTTCAACCCTTGCTTCTCTTGTTTTAGATTGTTTGGCTTGAGAAAAGTATATGATGTACGCCCGTTGCCTACCGGGTGTCAATGCATAAAATGCTTTTTTAAGTGCGGGGAGTTCATCTAACCTATCCTGAAATTCTTGAGGGATTGGGTAGTCAGAAGTCTTTTTCTTGATAATTTTCAAACCTGCTTTCTCTATTTCAATGGCTTCAAAAATATAGGCTTTTAATACTGGTTCCAGTTTAATTATTTCCTTTACAGATGTGAACTTAACCCACCGCGCCGCCTGCACCTTTCCGGGTTGTATTAGGATTCCCTCCTCATCGCTCAATAAAGCACCTTTGAAAAACGCCAGCACAACAGATTCTTTTAATCTGTTTATTCCAACTATGTTTTTACCGCGAAAAGTGTAAACAGGAATACTCCACTTAAATTCCTCAACGAGATTGCAATCAAGAATAAGCATTCGCAATGCTTCTAATTCATGCTGCCACTTTGCAGTGTTGCTAAAATATGCGTCAATGTTGGGTTTCATCCCTGCAAATTTAGAAAATCTCTCAGGCCTCTTCTAAACATTTAGTATTTTCGACGCTGAATGCTATAGCGTAACCTATTATAATATACCGAATGATTTTTGATAAAATTGAAAATTCAGCCCTCTATTCAACTATCAGCCCTTTGATCAAAAAGGCTTTTGAATATCTTAAACAGACTGATTTTTCCGGGATGGAAAATGGCAAGCACATTGTTGACGGAGATGATGTATTTGCCATTCTACAGGAGTATGACACCAAGAATGATAGCGATGCAAAATTAGAGGCTCACCGGAAATATATTGATGTGCAATACATCATTTCAGGAGAGGAACTGATTGGAGTCCGTCCGTTAATTGCTCAAACTCCATGCAAGGAATATGATGCAGAGAACGACTATGCACTTTATGATGACACCTGTTCTTTTGTAAAAATAACCCCGGGACAATTTGCCGTTCTATTTCCGCAAGATTTGCATAAACCGGGTATAAAGGTCGACACCTCTATTAAAGTAAAAAAGGTGGTAATGAAGGTAAGGGTTCTTTAAGGGAACCTCTTATATCGCCTGCTTTATCCTCTTTTATCTCCCTTGAAAATCCACTGAAGGCCGTATTTGTCATAAAACTGTCCGTAGGTTCCAAAAGGCAAGTCGTGCAGCTCCTGAAACCTGCTTTTTTCACACCCAACTGAGAGTTTGTCGAAAACTACTTTCAACTCATCATAGGCATCTCCAATTACAAATATGGCTGTGGTATTACCCTGAACGGGTTCAAACCCGGGTGATGCCATCCAGTCGGTTGCAGAAAACTCTATCGCTCCGCTTTTCAGGTAGGCATTGATGATCCGATTGTGCTTTTCCGGTGGAAACATATCCTTCATAGGCGTCTCAGCAAGTTTGGTGAGTCTTAGTTCCCCGCCAAGGCACTCGTGATAAAATGACATGGCCTCGGCACAATTCCCATCGAATAAAAGAAATGGGGTACAATGTAACATGGTGTGATTTTTTCACACAAAAATATTACTTTTTCATTCTTGCAATTACCCCATCACAATCTTCCTGCTTGCCGGCCTGAAATACCAGGACACAACAACAAAAAGCGCCTGGAAAGACGGCCCCATAAGTCCTCTTATATCATAATCGTGGCAAAACAAATGCGAGGCAAGGGCACCCGTCATAGCGAAAAAGAAACCTGCATAAGCCCATTCTTTAACGAGTTTAAACTTAGGGACTAAAATGGCTATCACTCCTAGAATTTTCCATACACCAAGTATGGTTAAAAAGTAAACGGGATAACCCAAAGCGG
>DATHNK010000482.1:0-4330 GCA_035486075.1 Bacteroidia bacterium | reverse complement strand
GATGTAAACGGAAATCTTCCAGCAATTGCCTGAGTTGTTCCGAAGCGCCTGAAAGCCGGTTATACAAGGCAGTATCCTTTGCCAGCATACCCATACTGCCTTCACCCCGGTTTATCCTGCCCATAATTTGAGAGGTATAATAGAGAGCGCTGTCAGCATTATTAACGGCACTCTGTATGCGTGCTTTAGCAAGCGTATCGCTGATATTGGCAAAGTTGGTAATGATCTTATTCAGGTTACCACTATTTTTTGCCAGCGTGGTAGATATTTCGTCAATCTTTCCAAGAATGGAAGAAATATGTGTTTTTTCACTGCCCATCAATTGGTCTACACTTACCGATGTATTTTCAATATGCTTTAATGATATTCTGATACTAAGGATACTTTGGGTAAGGTTATCGCGGGTATCCTTACTGAATATTCCATCGATAATTCCGATGGTAGTGTCAATAGATGAAATAAGGTCCTCCACTTTTTTCTTGAGTGGCAGCACTTGTTTATCTACTGTTTGCTTAATGGTTTCTTCTAAACTGGATTGAAGGGTATCGCCATCCTGAATTAAATCTGTTCCATTTCCCAGATCAAGCTCAATGGCTTTGGAGCCTAGGAAATCCTGGCTAAATATTTTTGCTACCGAATTCTTCGGGATCTTTACATCCGTATTGGTTATTATCATGGTCACTACTATCTTGCCCGATGTATTGGGTTCAATGGCAATTGTTTTAATATGCCCTACATGGAACCCGTTTACCACCACCGGATTAGATGGTACAACACCTTGTACGTCCAGATACACGGCGTATATCTTTTTGTTATGGTTAAACAGGTTTACTCCTTTCAAAAAGTTTAACCCGAATATGAGCATGGCTAATGCTGCAATAACTATAATGCCTGTTTTAACTTCTTTTTTTAATGCCACAATCTTTAATAATGATGGCAAAGGTAAGGATTATAGAATTATACGGTCTATTTTGCCGTTTATTCAATTGTATAACACTACAATTTGTAGTTTTTTTGACCACCCGTTTCATATTTATCTATATTTACGCTTCCTAATAAAACACAATTAAATATTCAACATGGAAAAGGTAGTAGAAAAGAAAAAAGACGAGCTGAAAGAGATCAATAAAGAAAAGCTTAAAGCGCTTCAACTTACGCTTGATAAAATAGAAAAGACTTACGGAAAGGGTACAGTAATGAAAATGGGCGATGCCCCTATTGAAGTGCAGGAAGTGATACCGACCGGATCGCTTACCCTTGATATTGCCCTGGGCATAGGAGGCTTACCTAAAGGCCGGGTAATAGAAATTTATGGCCCTGAATCATCCGGGAAAACCACCCTTGCCATCCATGCCATTGCCAATGCCCAAAAAGCAGGCGGTATTGCAGCTATAGTGGATGCGGAACATGCCTTCGATATGACCTATGCCCAGAAATTAGGCGTGGATATTTCCAGCCTTTTAATTTCTCAGCCCGATAATGGTGAACAGGGGTTGGAAATTGTAGACAACCTTATTCGTTCGGGCGCTATTGACATTATTGTTATTGACTCCGTTGCCGCACTTACTCCCCGCAGTGAAATTGAAGGAGAAATGGGAGATTCGGTAATGGGATTGCAGGCAAGGTTAATGTCCCAGGCGTTGCGTAAACTAACAGGAACTATCAGTAAAACGAAATGCTGCTGCATATTCATCAACCAGTTGCGTGAAAAAATTGGTGTTATGTTCGGTAACCCGGAAACAACCACCGGTGGAAATGCACTAAAATTCTACTCCTCTATACGTTTGGATATTCGCCGTATCGGCCAATTAAAAGAAGCCGAAGCGGTAGTTGGTAACCGTACCCGTGTAAAAGTGGTTAAGAACAAAATGGCTCCTCCTTTCGGCGTAGCGGAGTTTGATATTATGTATGGTGAAGGAATTTCCAAAGTAGGTGAAATTATTGACGTTGGTGTTGAAAAGAACATCATTAAGAAAAGCGGTTCATGGTTCAGTTATGGTGACACCAAATTGGGACAGGGCAGGGATGCGGTGAAACAAATTTTCAACGACAATCCTGAACTGGCAGAGGAAATTGAAAACAAAATAAAAGAAGCGCTTGCAGTAAAACCGGTATAATGGAAATGTTGAATGCTAAATTGTAAATGCTAAATGAAATTCATTCATAATTCCCGTGGTTACCGGAAACCTTTTACAATTTACTATTTAGCATTCACACTTGCTGCTTTTACTTTTTTGGCTTCATCTTGTCATAATACCAATACCAAATCCGGCAAGGGAATAAGTGTAGCAGATTCTGCTTTGAAGCAGCATATTGACACGCTTACACCCAAAATAAATCTCTATACAGGCAGAATAGCTTCCAATCCAAAAGATGCCGATGCTTATTGGAACCGGGGCAAGCTGGAGTTGCTTGCAAAAAGCCTTGGGCCATCATTGGGAGATTTAACTAAAGCGATACAACTGGATAGTACCAAATCGGAATATTATTACAGCCTTGCTGATGTTGAATTTATTTTGGGCCGTACGCATGAAGCCCGCGATGCTTTTGAAGCATCTATCCGGTTGAATCCGAAAAATACGGATGCAATATTGAAACTGGCAGAGCTTTATTTTTATGTAAAAAAATATGAAGATGCCATTGACCTTATAGATCAGGCGATAAAAGTAAACCCCTATTTAGCCCGGGAATATTTTTTGAAAGGCATGATCTTTATGGAAAAACATGATACCACAAAAGCTATATCCAGTATGCAGACAGCCGTGGAACAGGATCCGGATTATTTTGATGCATATATTCAGTTGGGGCTCCTTTTTGCAGGTAAAGGCAATCCCATAGCGCTTACATATTATGATAATGCTATTCACCTGAAACCAAATAACCCTGAGCCTTACTACGACAAAGGGATATTTTACCAGTTTGGTGGTGATTTTGACGATGCCATTAAAGCCTATAACGAGCTTTTGCAGATCGATTCAACATACAAGAATGCATGGTATAACCTGGGTGTTATTTATAATGAGAACAAATCGGATTATAACAAATCACTGGAATATTTTAATAAAGCTATAAAATGCGATACGGCATATTTTATGGCATATTATGGCAGGGCAAATTGCTATGAAATGCTGAAACAGACCGATAAAGCACTTGCCGACTATTCCCATGCCTACAACCTCAATCCACAGTTTAATGAGGCTGAAAAAGCCTATCAATATTTAAAATCGAAAAAACAATAACCGAAATGAAAATAATCTGCATCGGAAGGAATTATGCCGAACATATTAAGGAGATGAAAGCGGAAGCCATCGGAAGCCCTGTGTTTTTTATGAAAGCGGAAAATGCCATTGTCAGGAATAGTGACCCATTCTTTTATCCTGATTTCTCCAAAGAGGTGCACCACGAAGTGGAAATTGTGCTGAAATTAAACCGCAACGGCAAAAACATCGAGAAAAAATTTGCTGACAAGTACTATGATGAAATTACTGTAGGTATTGATTTCACCGCCCGCGACCTGCAGGCCGAATGCAAAAAGAAAGGCCTCCCATGGGAAATGGCAAAAGCCTTTGATGGCTCGGCTCCGATAGGCAGATTCATCCCTAAAACTGATTTTGTAAATATTTATACTATTCCATTTCATTTGGACATAAATGGCACAACAGTTCAGGAAGGAAATACCCGCGACCTGCTTTATCAGTTTGATACGATCATAGAATATGTATCTAAATTCATTACCCTTAAAATGGGCGATTTGATTTTTACCGGGACACCCGTTGGCGTGGGGCCTGTTTCTATCGGCGATAAACTGGAAGCCTATATCGGAATTGAGAAACTGCTGGAATGTAACGTCAGATGAGACCATTTCAGATTCCTCATTTCATTCGGAATGGCAACATTCACTTAATTAATGGACAGTGTCATGGCGCGGGCAAAGCCCGCGCCATGACACTGTTTTCTTTTCACAAGAATTACTGTCATTCCGAATGAAATGAGGAATCTGTTTTATATTTTTGTCAGATGAAAAAAATCCTGATACTGGGGGCGGGGCGTTCCGCATCTTCTTTAATTGAATATCTTTTAAAGCTGGCGGAAACACATAGTTATGAAGTTACTGTCGCTGATACTTCATTGGAATTAGCCCGGCAGAAAACTAAAAACCAGCCCGGTGCAAGAACAATTGCTCTTGATACCAGTGACGAAGCAAAAACCCATGAGGAAATTCAGCGGGCGGATCTGGTTGTTTCCATGTTGCCGGCATTCCTGCATCCTGCCATAGCAAAGCAATGTGTGAAGTTGAAAAAGCACTTGGTAACGGCTTCTTACGTTTCTT
>DATHNK010000481.1:0-7420 GCA_035486075.1 Bacteroidia bacterium | reverse complement strand
AAAATGGCCATGGGTGGAATTTATGACCAGTTAGGGGGAGGGTTTGCCCGCTATTCCACCGATTCATTCTGGAAAGCGCCACATTTTGAAAAGATGCTTTACGATAATGGGCAATTAATGTCGCTTTACGCCAATGCGTATAAATGTGATCCGAAGGAGATATATAAGGATGTGGTATATGGAATTTATAAGTTTGTTTCGGAAAAACTTACCTCGCCCGATGGAGGTTTCTGCTGCGCTATGGATGCCGATTCGGAAGGTATTGAAGGCGAATATTATATCTGGAAGAAAGAAGAATTGGAAGAACTTTTGGGTACTGATTTTGCATTATTCTCCGCGTATTATTCCATAAATGAAAAGGATGTTTGGGAAGATGATAAGTATATTTTGCAGCGCAAGCAAACTGACACTATGTACTGTGATGAGCAAAACATTTCCCTCAACGATTTGCTTTCAAAGAAAAAGAACTGGCATGCTGTATTGAATGAAAGAAGGGAGAAAAGAATTGCACCAGCCCTTGATGACAAAATACTGGCCTCCTGGAACGGCCTTATGCTAAAAGGACTTGCGGATGCTCATAAATCATTTAAGGAGCCTGTTTTTTTGGATATGGCAATCAACAATGCCAATTTTATTAAGAATAAATTAATCACTGCTGATGGAGGTTTGTGGCATGGGTTTAAAAATGATAAGGGGTATATTGAAGGCTTTTTAGATGATTACGCTTTTATTGCGAGTGGTTTTATCAGCCTTTACGAAGCCACGTTTAATGAGAGTTGGCTGAATACAGCTAAAAGCCTTACTGAATATGCAATCGAGCATTTCTACGATGCCCGGAAAAATATTTTTTACTATACCCACGGAAAGCAAGAAAGCATTATTGTCAGGAAAGCTGAAATAACGGATAATGTAATACCGGCTTCCAATTCGGAAATGGCTATAGTATTGTATAAATTAGGGCATATGCTGAGCGATGATAAGTTTATAGAAATATCGGAAGGCATGTTGGTGGCTGTAAAGGAAAACATGCAAGGCTATCCCCAGGGATATACCAATTGGGCCATACTGTTGCTCCATAACCAGATCCGATTTTGCGAGGTTGCCATTACGGGTAAACTGGCTGTTAATTTCCGTGATAAAGTTAACAAGGAATATATCCCTAATATGGCTTTGCTGGGAGCGGAGAAATCTTCAGCGCTTGATCTATTGAAAGACCGGTTTTCCTTGGACCGTACCCTTGTGTATGTTTGCGAAAATAAAACATGCCTTCGTCCGTTTAGTTCAGTTGGGGAGGCTATCAATGCTATTAAAGAAGTTAAATAGAATGCGGTTGTTGAAATATGGGTTGCTCGTTATAATGTCAGTATTTACTATCAGTAATGCATGGTGTCAATTAGAACCTTTCCAGGATGATGATGCTATTGTAACGCCTAATTTCAACAGGGATATAATAAAGGCAAAAAAGATCTCCCATATCACTATAGCGTCCTTTACCAAGCCGGATGGGGCTGCCATCAATGATGATGGCATCATCAGGCAATACTTTTTTGACACTACCGGAAACATTATGGAATCGGTTTGCACCATTAAAACAGGCGCTAACAGTTGCGATACCGTGACCTGCAAATATTACTACGACAACAATGGCAATATCAACATCAAGCGCACTAAGATGGGAGATTTTTATGATACCTGGTATTACAAGTGGAACCATGACCGGCTTAAGCAAACAGAAGCCCACGTTAGGGAAACGAGCGCCATTACTCCTGATGGAACTTTTAAAGTAGTATCACAAAAAGTAATTTCCGCCGATAGTTTTGCTTATACGGAATACCCGAAGCAATTGCAGCAATATACCTATAACGAAGATAATAAAGTATTTCAAAAAACCATTTTGCAGTATGATGACAACAAGCGTTTCCTTAGCCGCAACAGCCGCTACGCGGTCGGATGGCTCTATTCTTCGGTAGATTTGAATTATGATAGCAAAGGCCGTATTATTGATTACACCAATACCGGTAACCTGAATGGCGATGTGCATCAAAGCACTTCCATAAAATATGATTCATTGGGAAAGATGCAGGAACAATCTATCTGGGAGCGTGGCAAACAAAGGCATCACATTGAATTTATGTACGATAATGAAACCGGCCTGATCTCTAATAAATTAGACAGGGATAACGAAAAAGCTACCATTTCAATACTACGTTTCAACTATGAAACGTATGGAGTGAAGAGTGATAGTGCGGTGGGGAAGTAGGGGATATCCAATTCAAGTATTACAAATTATTTTTTTGTTGTATCTTTGTAAAAAGATACCTTATCTAAATCAATTATGGCTACTACAATCTCTATTCCTGAAAATGCAATTATAAATATATTGAAAGATTTGCCTGAAAATATTTTGACTGATATTTTTTGGAAAACCTTTGTTTCTTATGACGATTCCGCGCTGACAGAAAGCGAAAAAAAGTCAATTTCCAAAGCTAAAGAAGAATTCAAAAAAGGGGAAACCATCAAATGGCAAAATATCAAATAGAATTTTCAAAGGGAGCTGTAAAAGATTATAAAAAATTACCGGAACAATATAAGGTTCTGGTTAATATAGCCTTGAAAAAACTTTCTGAAGGTGAGCCATTAGACATTAAAGCTATTAAAGGGGAGAAAAATACCTATAGAATAAGGGTTGGAAAGTTTAGGGTTTTATATGTGAAAATAGAACGTATTCTGCTTATCACTAAAGTGGCTGACAGAAAGGAAGCCTATAGATAAAAATCTTTCAGAAAATTTTTGCGAATTGATGATTTAATAGCAGAATACTCAACGATATCCGTCTTTCTTTTGGTCGCTTTTTCAATGTCCTTTTCCAGCTTTAATATTTGAAATAAAGTGATAGGCCCATTCGACTCGATCAGTACGTCAATGTCACTATCCTTATTCTCAATACCCTTTGCAAAAGAGCCAAATAGAGCTGCTTTCGAAACAGGGTAATTTCTTAAAATATCAGTTATCTGCTTTTTCAAATGACTTAGTTCCATGACTTATATTGTAATACAAAGGTAGGAATTAAAGAACTAATGTATAGTAAGTTTCTTCTTTCCCCTACTGCCCGCTCGCCGAGAAAATCTCGCTCTTGTCCACTTTTTTAACGGCGGAGCCATCGTATAAAGCCTGGGAAACGGCCGTGAATGGCCCGCTTACTATTTCATCGCCTTCTTTTATACCGCTTTTTATTTCGATATAATCGGCATCTTGTATGCCGGTGGTAACTCTGGCCATTTTGCATTTTCCGTTTTCATAAATAAATACACATTCGTGGGCGCTGTCTTGCGCGGAGACTGTACCTTTTGTTCCCGAAGTATTTTTACCAGAGCCTGTGTCGTTCTTCAAGCCTTTGCCTTTGCGGGTTGTAACGGCTCCAATAGGAACTGCCAATAAATGCTTACCTTCTTTAACCTGTATTTCTGCAGTAGCAGACATTCCGGGTTTAAACGGGGAATCATTGGTACCCGGAGGCATCAGGTCGGTGTAAGAGGAGGGAAGGATATGGATTTTAACCGTGAAGTTGGTAACTTGATCAACCGAAGAACTGGCATTGGCAGATACATTAGCAGAGTTGGAAACATTGCTCACTATGCCTTTAAATTTGCGGTTGATAAAAGCATCCACTTCTATCAGGGCTGTATCGCCTACTTTCACATTTACAATATCATTTTCATTAACGTTCACATCTGCTTCCATGTTGGAAAGGTCAGCTACGCTAAGCATTTCTGTTCCGGCAAATTGTGCAGTACCCACCACACGCTCGCCTTGTTTTACCAATAAGCCTACAATAACCCCATCGATAGGGGAGAGTACGCTTGTTTTTACCAAATTATCATTGGCTTCTTTCATGGTAGCCTCTGCGCTTTTGGCGTTGTAGTTAGCCGCATCAATATTATCCTGGGCCGATTTCAGGTTGGCATCGGCAGTTTCATAAGCAGCTTTGGAAGCGTCAAAATCAGCCTGGGAAATTGCGCCTTGATCAAATAGTTTTTTATTCCTTTCGAAAACAGTTTTTTGATTGTCGAGTTGCGCCTGGGAGCTTACCAGTTGGGCCTGAGCGTTTGATGTAGCCGCCTTGCTGCTGTTGTAAGTAGCCTCCGCCTGGTCGAGCGCAGACTTATATGTATCGGGGAATATTTTTACAAGAAGGTCTTGTTTTTTTACCCGTTGCCCTTCCACCACCGGTAAATCTATGATCTGTCCGGGTACATCGGGGCTTATCTTTACAATGGTGGTAGGCTGTATGTTTCCATCGGCAGAAACAGTTTCCATGATCTGCCTGAACTGTGTCTTTTCGGTGGTTACCTTCAATGATTTATCGCCGGAACATGACTTAAGAAAGAGCGACAACCCGAAGAGTACGCTTCCACTTAAAATATATAAAAGTAATTTCTTCATTGTATTAAAGTTTCAAAGGTTTTCCTTCGTAATAATCCAGCACTTTCAATTTAAACACATAGGTATATTTGGCTTGCAGCATATCCGATTCCGCCTTTTCAAGGTTTGTTTTAGCAGTATTATAATCAAGCGCAGTGGCTGCTCCCACGTCAAATTTGGTTTTTATATATCCGAACGATTCATTCAAAGCTGCTACCGATTTTTCTTCGGCGTGATATTTTTTCAGCGATGCATAAGCATCCGCATACGCCTGTTGAATGGTCTTACGCAGATTTAGTTGCGTGGTAACGTAGTTATAATATGCGTTTTGTTCGCTCAGCTTTGCATTTTGGTTGGCTATATTAGCCTGAAACCCATTAAAGATGGGAATTGTAAGCCTGAAACCAAATGACTCATCGCGGTTGTTTTTCCATTGCTGGCTAAAGGGTACGATACCACCTTCAGATACGGATGGAAAATAAATATTGGCCCCTGCAATAGATGTATGTATGGTATCAATGGTGGGCACTTCACTGTAATTGCCGGTGGAATAACCCGTGCCAATGCTACCTGTAAGGGTAAGGCGTGGGTATAAACCGCCTGAACTGATGGCTTTGGCGTGTTCTGCGCTTTCCCATTTCAATTCGGAACTTTGTATGTCGGGCTGATTGGTTAAAGCCGCAGAATAAATAACTTCAGGATTATTAATGGCCGGATTTTCAGGTATGCTTATCTCGGGGCGCATTACTTTGAAAGATTGTGCTGAATCCAGATCTAAAAGCTGGGTAAGTGTTAACAGGGCTAAATCAAGTTGATTCTGGGCAGATACCTCATTCACCTCATCATTCGCTTCCTGTGATTCTATGTCCAGTAAATTACTTTTGGCAAGGCTTCCTGCATCCACCAGGGTCTTGGTATGTTGCACCTCCTGCAATGATACGTCCTGCTGGCCTTTTGCTTCCTGCAGGAGTTCTTCGTCCAGTAATATCTGAAGATAAGCCTGGGAAATATTCAGGGCAAGGGTGTTTTTATTCGACTGCAGATCATAGCCGCTTGCTTTGTAGTTGGCTTCATTTTGCCGTATGGTATTGATGCTTTGGAATCCACCAAAAATAATAAGGCTTCCATTCAATGCGAAATCGTCGGCTGTCACTTCACCGTTGGCAAAAGTGTTTGTAAATGGATTTACAGTAAGCCCGTAATTATAGGTTTGTGATACAAACCCACTGATGTTGGGCAATAGGTTGGCCTTGCTCTGGGTTACATTGTTTTGTGCCACCCCCAGGTTCAACTCAGCCTGCTTAACAGAAATATTATGCGCCCAGGCATAATCAATGCATTGCTGTAACGACCATTCCTGCCCGGGCGAAGGCATAACTGTTTTATCCTGTCCGAAGGTGATACCGGCTATAAAGAGAAATAAAATTAAAAAAAAAGCGGGGCGGGTGATAGGAGGGGTCACAAAATATTTCTTAGGTGTATTGCCGACAAATATAGTAATTAAAGGAGTATATTCACATCTGCTGTAATATATAAGGCGATGCATAAGGCTGTCAAATATTAAATCTTTAATATTCTTTTAATGATATGCTTTTTTTCATTTACTTTGGAGTCTTAATTAAACCTGAAAAACCTCTTTTATGAATAAAATTAAACTCTTTTCCTTAGCCTTTTTTTCATTTGCTTTAAGCGGCATTACAAAAGCTCAGTTTGGTTTAATCAATCCTGCTGATCTTGACTTATTCCACGACAGAACCCTGGTTGTTATAGTGGAAAAACCTACCGATATGATCAATGATAAGCTGGCAAAGAAGCATCATAAGGACAAGCAGGATGCCTATAAAACAGCTATTGATGGGTTCAATAAGAATTTTTCGGATGCAATTGCCCAATATTGGAAAGTAAGCGGAGGCGAGGTGCAGTATAAAACATTGGATGAGATAAATGATATTTCGGATAAAAAGAACTACGCTGTAATATTTTGCCGTACGGAATCGCAGGCTGACCTTAACACTTCCTACCAGGCTAAGAACGGAATCCTCTGGTGGCCCGATTTTAAAGAAGTAGCCCACGATAAAGACTTTACCGGAAAAATGACTGTAATGGGAATCGCCTTGCTCGACAGGTTTGCAAAGGCTCCTTTATATCAGTTTGCAATTCCGGATGTATTCCCTACTAAAACTGATCTGGATTATGCTGTTAATGCCGCCAACAGTTACATTAACTATAAGGTAAACCACAGGAAGGATAATCCTAAGAAAATGGATGAAGAGATGATACAGGAAAACCAACCTATGCTGAGGGACAAGACCCTTTTACTGCGCAGAGACTGGCTTGATAAGAAATTAACCAAGACGGAAATAGATAAATATTATCCATTCCCATACATGGTTGCCGGAAGGGATACCGTTGACAGATTAATTGATTCAGCTGATAGCAAATATGCTGTGGCAATTGTAACGCCTTATGACCTGGCTGCCGCTGCAAATGGCGGAGTGCAATATGTTCAATATGCGTATAACCTGGAAGATGGTTCTATACTTGCTTCTTCCGGAGTTCCTGATATGCCTTCCGACCCTAAGGCGACTGCCAGTGCTGCCAATGCTACGAAGCCTTTAATCACCAAGAAAACATTGCTCGATTTCTGCATGTATATTAAAGATTCTTCCGACGACTCCGGTAAGGGAGGCGCTAATAAGAAGAAAGGCGGAAAACATTAAATCAGGGATTAAAACTTAAAAATGAATGCTGTTACGTATTTTCGTAACAGCATTTCTGTTTTATTCCATTTCTTAATTTAGGTTAACTATATTTTATAAAAATAAGCCTATTTTTGGAATATGACAAACAGGCGTGATTTTATACGGACACTAGCCTTATTACCATTAACAGGAGCAGCTATGAAATTAAATGCATTAAATAAACTTACAGGGCACTTTTCAGATACGGAAACTATGCCGGTGTTGTTCCTTGGACATGGAAACCCTTTGAATGCCAT
>DATHNK010000480.1:0-2857 GCA_035486075.1 Bacteroidia bacterium | reverse complement strand
AAATGTTATTTTTGTGCCAAAATAAATAAAAACATGAAAAAATATACTTTAATAATTGCTTTATGCCTTGTGGGTATTGGAGCAATAAAAGCACAAATTATTGTTAGTTCAACAGACTTTCCGGTAGTGGGAGATAAATTTGTTGTTTCCAATGACTCCAACACCACATATACTGAAGGAGCATCTGGTATCAATGTTACATGGAACTATAGCTATTTAGCAGATACGGTTTCAACAGTTGATACCATAACTTGTGTAACTCCAGCCTCTACTTCTTATTCTTTGTTTTTTACAGGCGCAACACTTGCTTTGAAATATAGCCTGGGTAACCTCGAATATGCATTTACAAGCCTTAATAGTGGCAGTATGCAACTGTATGGAATAGTTGATAATATTAATTCTCATCCGGTTCCGGTGGTTTACAGGCCAGGTTCGCAGGAATTGTATGGGTTTCCAATGAATTACACCAGCGCATGGGGTACTCCTTTCTTCTATAGGGTTCAATTGCCTTTCCGTGATTCTATTTTTGATTCCATCCGTGTAGAGACCTTTGTTCATGATACCGCTTATGTAGATGCATGGGGTAATTGCACCACGCCTTTTGGAACATTTGGCACTTTAAGACGCAGGGATATACAACTTTCAATTGACAGCACCTTTTTTAAAGATACTGTTTCTCAAAGTTGGAAATTCATCAGAAAGAATCAAACAATAGACACAGCCTATGATTGGATTGCTAAGGGATTGGATTACCCGCTTCTTTCTATGCAAATTAGAAAAGGACACGCCACAGTTGCAAGCTGGCTGAAAACGCTGAATGCCGGAATAAACGAAATTACTGATAAAGCAGGTTCATTAGTTTATCCTAACCCTGCCAATACAGTCCTGAATATAAAATTAGCTTCCTGCCAAAATGGGTCTGTATCTATAATAGATATAACCGGAAGACAAATTTCAACCACCGGATTTTCCAACAAAATTGCAAACGTTAATACCTCTGCTTTAACAAGCGGAATGTATTTCTATCGCGTAACTGACAAAACAGGGAACTTTATTGATGCCGGTAAGTTTACGGTAGTTCGATAGGTCGGAGCCCGACTGGCAATAATTAAAACGAAAAGCCTTGACTAAAAATAGTCGGGCTTTTTTGATTAAATCCTAAAACTAAACCCTCCTTCAATAAGATAAGGAGTGCCTACGCCAAACTCCGCATTAAAATCAATATTATCTGATAGAAACACCCTATATCCAATAAAAAACTGAAAACTGGGGTCAACTTGTGTAGGATTATTTAAAGTATAATCCCAATTAAATGAAGGGGTATTAAATTTATCTGTCCAATACGATAACCCAATTCTTGCACCATAATAAAAACTGGAAGCAATGTTAGAACTGGTGTAATGAATAAAACGCAACCCGGTATTATACCTTGTAAGATACTCTGTAATTCCGTATGGTGCGTAATTTGGGACTCCGGTAACACTTTGGTATGTGAATCCAACTCCTATACAGGTTTTTTTGCCTACACCATAATCTATATAGGCATTGAAGGCCGGCGTTTGAGAAGTAGCCCCGGGTCCATCACCACCTAAGTTTATTCCGTATAATCTTAAATCAATTGTACTGTATCCAACACCAACGCCAAAACTAAATACACCTTCATTGGTAATTGAAAGTAGTGTAATATCTTTTGACGGGATTTCAGAACTATCCTTTACAGGTGGAGTTTGGGCCATTACCGGAAACGGAATTGCTAAGCAAAAAAGAAATAATAATTTTTTGTATATCATTTTTTTGCTATCATTTTTAATGAGGTAAATATAGGTATTCCTTTTTATTGCCTGTCATGCTCCTTACTTTTTTGTAATTTCGCAAATCCAAAATAGGGATAATGGATAAGTGGTAAGGTATAAGGCGCACTACAAGTTGCATTTCCTTATCCCTTATCCCTTACCCCTCATAACTAAAACTATGGTTGACATAAAATTTCCCGACGGACGGGTAAAGCAATATAACGAAGGCATAACCGCTATGGATATTGCCAAAGAAATAAGTAATTCGCTTGCTGCAAAAGTGCTGGCAGCAAAGGTTAACGGACAAGTGTGGGATGCCAATCGCCCCATTACTACCGATTCGCAGTTGGCACTGCTTACCTGGGATGATTTAGATGGCAAATCTGCTTTCTGGCATTCTTCCGCTCACTTATTGGCTGAGGCGCTGGAAGCTCTTTATCCGGGAACTAAATTTGGTATTGGCCCGCCAATTGAAAATGGATTCTATTATGATATAGATACAGGCGATAAGGTGCTTTCATCCGAAGACTTCAAAAAGATCGAGGATAAAATGATGGAGTTAGCAAAGCAGAAAAATCCATTTATAAGGGAAGATGTTTCAAAGGCTGATGCCATTAAATATTTTACTGAAAAGAACGACGAGTATAAATTAGAATTGATAGACGGACTGGCTGATGGTTCCATTACCTTTTACAAACAAGGCAATTTTACCGATTTGTGCCGCGGCCCGCATATACCGAATACAGGGTTTATTAAAGCTGTTAAGTTATTGAATGTAGCAGGAGCCTATTGGAGAGGCGATGAAAAGCGCAAACAATTAACCCGCATTTATGCCATCACCTTCCCTGACCAAAAACAGCTGACCGATTATCTTACCTTATTGGAAGAAGCCAAAAAGCGTGACCATCGTAAATTAGGAAAAGAATTAGAGTTATTTACTTTCTCTGAAAAGGTGGGTTTGGGTTTGCCCTTATGGTTGCCTAAAGGTACCGCCCTGCGGGAACGTTTGGAGGCATATATGCGTAAATTGCAGGCCGAAATAGGCTATGTGCAGGTAGTAACCC
>DATHNK010000479.1:0-5105 GCA_035486075.1 Bacteroidia bacterium | reverse complement strand
CGTTTGATTTCTTTAAGCTCCGCCTGGAAACGGATATCGGGGTAGGTAGAAAATTCATTGATAATGTTACCGGCTATGGAGTTTTATCCGCTAAAAACATTCAGACGGGGAAGCTATCGCTGCTTGTAGGCGGGCTTCTATACTATGATTATTGGGATAAACCAATATTTGAATTATCGACAATAGGTTTGGGTGGTGGTGTTTTTTCCAAATTGCCACTTGGTAAAACATCCTTTCTTTATACCAACCTGCATTTAGCAATTGTACCGTTTGCCGGGGCAAGCACTGAGCCAATCACAGATACTTCACAATACAGGGATTTCAATTTTGGGTATGGAGCCGAAGGTAAACTTGAAACATCTATAGTTTTGGGTAACGTTGCTACTATTGGAGCAAACTATTACTACTTCTTTATTCGTTCCATTAATAGTGTAGGTGTTGATGAACCGGGTATAAGCAGCCTCGGCAATAATTATATGGGGATTTTAGAACCCAGGGTAACTTTTCGGATTTACAAGAACCTGAATATTGGAGGGGAATATTATTTGTATTCTCAAACCCATACGGATGATTACACTACAAAAACATATCATACAGAACAGGAAATATTTTTAGAATTTTATTTTGAAGACCCCCAACGCAGAGGCCATTTTAATCTTTAACCTTTAATTTTTTCACCCCATGAAAACTAAAATTGCATTGTTCTTTTTATTATTCTTTGGAGTTGCAACTCATGTCTTTTCACAGGTAACTCCAAAGGATACAACAAAAAAAGACACGACAAAACTTCAAAAAATTGTTGAAACAATTATTAAGGATACCACCCCAAGAAAGGAAGAAACTAAAAAGGATACCCTGGTAGCAAAGAAATTAGAAAAGCACTTTTATGGTATCCGCCAATTCGGATATGAAACTTATCTGTGGGCAAAAACACCCTTCCATTGGCGAAACACAGACTGGGAAAGGTTTGGAATAACAGTGGCTGGTACAGGTACTTTAATGGCTTTCGATGAGTCACTAAATAAACTGTCCCAAGGTAACCAACGCTATTATTATAGTGTTCCGGTAGTAGGAGGCAGGATCTATGGCGAATGGTACACTATTGGCGCTATTACCCTAGCTTTTGGCGGCTATGGAATATTAGCCCATGACACGGGAACTAAAAAAATAGCTATTGAATTGTTCCAGGCGGGTGTATACGCGGAAGCAGTTACCGAGGTACTTAAGTTTATTACGGGCAGAGCCAGGCCTTTACAGAATGAAGGAGCTTTTCAATATCATCCCTTTAATGTAAATAGTCTTTATGAATCTTTTCCCAGCGGGCATGCTACAAGCGCCTTTGCTCTGAGTACAGTCATGTTCCGCCATGCACATTCCACATTCTGGAAAGTAATGTCATTTGTGCCGGCAGGGTTTACAGTATTCTCGCGCTTTTACCAGGATTGGCATTGGCCATCCGATTTATTCTTCGGCTCGGCTACAGGTTTTGCTACAGGTATGTGGGTGGTTACTCTGCATGAAAAGAAACTCCATAAGATTAATATTCCTGCAGATAATAAGTAATAAATATAAGTATCATGAATTTTAAATATTTAAAATACAAGATATTTTGCATTCTGGTTTTTGCTTTTTGTTTCAAAGCAACTTTTGGTGCCGGGGAAAGAGACACTTCCAACACTTCGCGTGCCGATTCCGTAGTAGCTAAAAAAAGGGTGGTTTATAAACTGAGGCCTGCTGCCGACATTCCAATAACTGTAGTATGTGGCGCATGGTCAGGTTATTTAGAGGCAACTCAAATTTCGAATAAGACACCTCCGACAACTGCCCAGATTCTTAACTTAAATAAGAATGATGTGAATTTCATAGACCGCCTGGGGATGTATCCGTACAACTCCTATATTGATAATATAAGTTATTACCCGTTTTATGCGGCAATTCCGCTTCCATTGCTATTTTTCCTTACCGGCGATGATATGCGGAGTGATTATTTAAAACTGGGATTTTTATACCTGGAAACTTTATCTGTAACGGGCTTATTCGGGACTTCGGCTACTTTTTTTGTGGATCGTTACAGGCCATATGCTTACGATCCCAATACTCCTCTAGATAAAAAGATTACTCCGGGTTCAAAGAATTCGTTTTATGCCGGCCATGTGGAAATTATTGCTACTTCAACATTTTTTATTTCAGAAATATATTCCACCTATTATCCTGAATCAAAAATAAAATGGTTGTTTTTTGGCCTTTCGGGTGTGGCTACAGCAGGTATGGGTTATATGAGATCGAGAGCAGGCATGCACTTTCCTTCCGATATATTCGCGGGGGCTGCAACCGGAACCCTGTCCGGAATATTGGTGCCTTATTTTCACAATCATAAAGTAATTAAGAATCCTGCTTTAAGCTTTGAGCCATACAGTGATGATAATACCTATGGGCTGACAATGGTTTATAAATTTTAAACGAAGAATTATGAAAACAAAAACAATAGGAAGTATCCTAATCGCTCTTGGAATAGTAATGATGATTTATACAGGCTTTAATTTTATTACTACTAAAAAAGTAGTTGATATAGGCTCCATACAAGTTAACCAAAAGGAAGATCATCCCGTTCAATGGTCGCCAATACTTGGTGCAATTATGCTTGTAGGTGGAATTATTGTTGTTGTTGCCTCAAATAAAAAAGTTGTTTAACCTTTAAAAAATACGTGTGATGAAAAAGCAATTTACCTCCGTTTTACTTGCAGTTGCTATTGGAATCTTATTATCCTCTTGCAGCAACTTACCTAATCTGTCTCTTACTAAAAGACATTACAGAAGTGGCTATTATGTTAATTTCAGCAAGAAGAATAATACTTCGCCAACTTCTGCGAAGCTTGCATCTGTAAAACACAAAGATCAGGCTCCAATTCCGGAATTGATAAAACCGGAAATCCCTATTATTAAGGCTTCTACATCAAATAATTCAATTAAAAAAAATGTGGCGGACCTGGAAAAAACAGTTAAGCTGAAAGAAAACATGAAGGATAATTATGTTGTAAGTTATACAACTGCAAATTCAAAACCTGACGATCTGGCCCCAACTATATCTGCGGGTAATAATTTATATTCCGGAGCTGAAGGCGAGGTTAATGCCCGGGTAGAAGTTAATGTTTCAATGGTAGTAATAGTTCTTTGCGCTATTTTCATTCCACCATTGGGAGTTGCATTAATGTACGGTATACACAGTTATTTCTGGATTGACCTTTTACTTACTTTGCTGTTTTTTATTCCCGGAATGATCTTTGCTTTGGTGGTAGTATTAATGTAAATGCATTGTACTATCATTGCTTCTATCCAGTGGAAATAGCATATCAGAAAACATTAGTTTGCAATAGTATTTATACTATCTGATTACCATTTAACTTCCTGCAAAGCTGTACTGTATTTATGAAGGCATTATTTACCTTCTATCGCTAGGATTTCATCCATACATAGTCTGAGTTCACCGAATATTTCCATTTTTCCTTTGTGTGCATACTAATTTTGATTCGTATTAAGACAGAATCTTTTAAATGACAACTTAAAAACAGTTTCAAATAATTTAATTTCTTTAAAATCCAAACATCATGAAAACTACAAGGAGATATTTAAAAATTCCCCTGCTATTTATACTATTTATTTCATATATGTATGCTAACGGCCAAAATCCGGATAGACTCCGGCCTGATTGGTGGTTCGGTATATCAGGCGCGGCGAATTTTGATTTCTACAATGGATCAGTACAAAATCTGGGTGATTCAAAATTACAGTACCCATTCAATAACGGTCATGGAGTTGCTCCATATTTCTCAATTTTTGCCGAATATCGCCACGATCCCGTTTGGGGACTTATGTTAAATGTGGCATTGGACAATCATAAGGGTATATTTGATAACAGCGATGCGCCTGCGGGAGTTTCACAATCCCTGAGAACAAATTTTGATTTTGTGGCTTTTGAGCCCAGTTTAAGAATTGCGCCTTTCGCCAATAATTTTTACCTCTTTGTAGGGCCAAGAGTATTATATACAACAACCAAATCATTCGATTTCAGTGAATCTAATGAACAGGAGGATATGAGTAAATTTAATAATGTGAATGATTTGAAACTTTCGGCACAGGTTGGTGCGGGTTATGATATTCCTCTTTCCTCACCCGGCAGCCTGACGCAGGTAAATATTTCTCCTTTTGTAGCGTTTGTTCCTTATTTTGGCGACCTGACACGGAACGATGAAGTGACATTAACAACTTTCAGGGCAGGTATAGCTATTAAAATTGGGTGTCCGAAGGAACCTCAATATCCCCAGGCTTCCATGTCTCCAATTCAGGAGAGAGATGTGCAATTCTCCGTTCAGCCACCGGAATTTGTTCCTGCTCAAAACACAGTAAATGAAAACCTGCCTATTACCAATGCTGTTTTCTTTGATGCCGGTAATACGGAAATTCCAAACAGGTATACCTTGCTTACAAAGGATCAGGCAACGGGTTTTACGGAAAGTCAATTACGAGATTGCCAAAAAACTGCGGGAACGCGTTCGGAAAGGCAGTTACGGGTTTACTATAATATTTTGAACATTATCGGCGATAGAATGAGAAAGTATCCCGGATCAACAATCAAACTGATCGGTTCCTCAGCCGGAAAAGGAGAAGAAATAGGTAAAGAAAATGCAGCCTCCGTGAAAAACTACCTGGTTAATAATTTTGGAATAGATGCGGGAAGAATTGAAATTGAGGGCCGCAATATGCCAATAATTCCTTCCGAGAAATACAATACCGGAAATGATATTGATTTGACCCGTGCAGAAGATAACAGAGTTGACATTGTTAGTACATCTCCGGATATGTTCGCGGAAGCCGCCGACAACACAGCTGTATGTTTACCTGTTAATGCTATGGCAATGGATGGAAGTTCACCGGGCGATGCAAGAATAACCATAAGTGCTAACGGTGCCGCCGGAACTCTCTTGTATTGGTCAATTGATGTTAAGGATGATTCAGGCAATGTTCAGCATTTTGGAACATTCGGTGGTGATATGGGAACTATTTCCAGCGCCGCTATTTTAAAAGATAAAAAGAGTGGCAACTATACA
>DATHNK010000478.1:0-3655 GCA_035486075.1 Bacteroidia bacterium | reverse complement strand
CTGGTCATCGAAGTATTTACTAATTATAAGCACTTCCATTGCGGGTGCAACAGCTTTGTTTATATGGCTGTTTGTCTTTAACCTCCATATAATGCCCCGCACACCATACACGCTGCCCATATTTGTTTCCTGTTCGGTAATTCCTATTTATACGCTTATGAATTTTTATGCCAACTTGCTGAGGGGGCAAGGCAAATCCATGATCTCTTTTTTACCCGATAATATTATAAAGCCCTTGGTGCTTCTTATAATGCTGGTTGCTTTCCGTTTGTTGATAGGACACATGAGCCTTGCGGCGGCTATTTTAATAAACATTGTATCATTTGCTTTTGCTTTTGCATTTATTTTTATTGTTTTCAGAAAAGTAAACGATCTGAAAAACATAAAAGCAGAATACGACAGGCCTCTCTGGAGGGGCTTTGTGGGTTCGCTGTTCATATTAACCTGCGTAAGCAGCCTCTATTCCCGCCTCGATACCATTATGCTGGCTTATCTGAAAGATTCCGCGCAGGTGGGTATTTATACGGTGGCTGAGAGATATGCCAGTTTCCTATTCTTTTTCCTGTACGTAATGAATATGATAATAGCCCCTTCCATAGCACGGTTAAATACTCCTGAAGATAAAGAAAAGCTCCAGCGGATGATAACACGGACCATACGCTGGGTGTTTCTGTTTTCTTCTTTTGTATTCCTTCCCCTGATCATTTTCAGCGGGCACATCATGGGTCTTTCGGGGGGGCAGTTTTTATCGGGCAAAACAGCCCTTATCATTATCTGTTGCGGCCACCTGGTGGATATTTGCTTTGGCCCTGTGGGCAACTTTGCCCTTATGACAGGCAATGAAAAATACAGCACCATATACATGGCTATAGGTATATTCATTAATATTGCCCTGAATCTTTTACTTACTCCGCGCATGGGTATAAATGGCACGGCAATAGCCACTACAAGCAGCCTTATTTTTTGGAATGCCGCCCTGTTTTTTACCATTAAAAAGAAAACGGGGATACGTACATGGATCTTTGGATAATAGTTAATTTAAAGGATTATTTTAAATGAGAAAAATACTGGTAACCGGAGGCGCAGGGTATATTGGCTCGCATACCATAATTGAAATTCTGGAGAATACGGGCTATGGGGTGATTTCAGCTGATAACTATTCCAACTCCGCTGCTAAAACATTTGAACGGATAAAAAATGTTACGGGAAAGACGGTTAAGAATTACGCCATTGACCTGTGTGACGCAAATGCAGTAAAAAACCTGTTTGAAGAAAATACGGATATTGACGGTATCATTCATTTCGCGGCATTCAAATCAGTACCCGAATCTGTGGAGAACCCGCTGCTTTATTATCATAACAATATGGAATCGCTGATAAATATGCTGGCATCAGTTAAGGCATATAAGGTTCCCTATTTTATATTTTCATCATCCTGTTCCGTTTATGGCAATATTGAAAAACTTCCTGTTAATGAAGAAACGCCCCTGAGCGCTATTTCTCCTTATGGATATACCAAACAGGCCGGCGAGCAGCTTGTAAAGGACTTTACCCGTTCATATCCTGATGTGAAGGCAGTAATGTTGAGGTATTTTAACCCCGTTGGGGCGCATGTTTCCGGCAAAATTGGCGAAGTTCCCCTGCAAAGGCCTGCCAACCTTGTGCCTGTAATTACGCAGACAGCCATTGGTAAACTAAAGGAAACACTGGTGTTTGGGAATGATTACGATACCCGCGACGGTACCTGCATCCGCGACTACGTGCATGTAAGCGATATTGCCAGGGCACACGTGGAAGCCCTTTCGTACCTGGAGAAAAGTGCAAAGGATAATGCAACTATGGTGTTTAACCTGGGAACAGGTAGCGGAGTAAGCGTTATGGAAATGATCGGCGCGTTTGAAAAATCAAGCGGCGTTAAACTGAATTACCGGGTTGTAGGCCGGAGAGATGGAGATGTGGGAGCCATATATTCCGATAATTCACTGGCGCAAAAAACAATTGGCTGGGTTCCGAAATATTCGCTGGATGATATGATGCTCTCTGCCTGGAAATGGGAGTTGAATATGAAAGAAGGGGCCTGAGTTTAATAACGAGTTAGAAAAATAAGGCACTGAGGCGAAAAACCGGAATTAATTTTTATTAATGGCTGTTAGCTTCTTGGGCCAGACAGTTATCACATTAATATTATTGATAACACCTTTTACACCAAGTATATTTTTCACCATCGATGTCATAACTTCCTTTTGATATTCCCACGCAACAATTCCTGAAAGCACCACGTATCCATATTTTACGGACACGCTTATTTCTTCAATGGGGGTATGAGAATACCAAAGTAACTTAGTAAGAATAGACGCGCTGAGCGAATCATCGTCATAGGTTTCATCCATTGCCTTTATTGAAATTCCTGTGTGGCAATCTTCCTCTACCGAAAAAGGCCCGTCGTAATAATAGCTGCTTCCTTTTAAAACCATTTTGTCAGTTTTTAATAAATTAAACCTGGTACAAAATACGATACTTTCAGGGGACAAAATTATGAGTAAGGTACTTTATGGTTCATGATTAAAGTCATATTTATAAAAAAAGACCTTTTAGTCCTGAATATGAATTTGATAAAATTGAGATAAAAAAAGGAAGGATGAAGGGCTTGCCGTTTTTATACAATAAAAATAAAGTTAGCCAAAGAAAATGCAGTAGCCTTATTTGTCAAGGTTTTCACTCACTATAATATTAGTAGGAAGAAAATAGAAAGCGGGTATCAGGACGAAAATACCCAGTGAAATATATACTGAGATATATCCCGCAAAAATGGATATAAAATAAAGCGCAGCGCTGGTAATGAGCTTAACCCGGGCTTTTTTCCGAAGTTCTATCGAGAGGTTATCTATAAATAAATAGTGATGCCTGTTTACATATTCGCGCATAAGTGTGAAGGCAAAGGCGCACATAAACATAGCAAATCCATAAAGGGCGGTTATTTCGGGCCGTTTAAAATCCTGGCCTAAAAAGTTGGTGGGAATAGGAAGTAAACTCATCCAGAACAGCAGGTGAAGGTTATACCACAACAGGTTACGGTCGGCATGTTTTAATTGCCGTAAAAACTGGTGATGGTTCACCCAAAGCACGCCTACCATTACAAAACTTAACAAGTATGCTATAAATGGATTCAGCATGGCATATACCTTGCTCCATATTTCAGCCGAAGTTGCTGTAGTATCAATAGCAGGGATCTTTATTTCCAGTATCATCAGGGTAATGATAATAGCAATAACGCCATCACTAAAGGCTTCTATACGGCTCAATGGAATGGGGAGATGTTTGTTCTTCATGTGTGTAAAAGTAATAAACGGAAAAGGTAAAGATAGTTTTTTAAATAATTTTTGACAGAATATACCAAATCTTAAGTATTGTTAAAAATCAGTATGTTATGTAATTTGGATGGAACTTTCTGTTACTTTAGATTCCTGAAATGTAATATGAGCGCTTTGCTCCCTAACCATTAACTTTTGAGCCATGAAAAAACACGTATTGATCGCAACAGCAATGGTAACAACAATTTCCTTTACCATAAAGGCCCAGCAGGTTGCTATGGGGCGTTTTATATTCGGTACTACCATTCTTAATGTTGCTTATCAGCAACAAAATAATGTAACGG
>DATHNK010000477.1:0-7604 GCA_035486075.1 Bacteroidia bacterium | reverse complement strand
CAAAAGAATTATTTTCTGTCATCGCAGTGCTATTTATATTACCGGCAGTTGTCATCGCTCTGCCAACCATCGCATCTCCTGAACTCAGGATAATCGCGCCGTTACTACAAATATTACCGTAAAATGTAGAATTGTTATTTATGGTCACCGCGCCTTGTACCTCCCAATACACATTTTGTGCCTGGGCTCCATTGATCATGCTGACATTCGAAAAGGTACTAGTCGAAAGAGCGCCATTGATTTGTATAACAAATACAGCATTGGCATTGTCTTCCGCGTCCAGATAAAGCGAACCCGTTAGTAGTGTCGCTGCATTCAAGAAATAAGTATGTGGGGTAAGAACAAGGCTGTTACCAAACTGGGCAGGATATAATAATTGAATATCATAAGGAATAGAGTTAATATCAGTATATGCGGTTGATAAGGCACTTGCGCATGCAGCTGTTGACCCATCAGGAATAGTATGAATAGTGCCGGTTACATCAGCAGCGTTGAATCCGGTTGCTGAACCGCTGTTACTGCCAATATCGCCCGTAACAAATGTTACACCTGAATTAGAAACAGCCCCAATAGAAGAAAATAATGCATAGCAAGCGGATGCTCCGAGTGTCGGCGCTGTAGGCCCAGTAAGCAGGGGACTTCCGCAACCTATAGGCGTATATGCCAATATTCCATTTAAAGTAACAGCTCCGGTAGTTGACAATGCTCTTCCTTCAAGTGTATCACCTGTGTTCATATTGATGGCAGCATTGTTTGCTATAACAGTTCCTTTCATGCTTGTTCCTGCAGCCATGCTCACTAAACCTTCCACTTTCCAAAAAACGTTACATGCTTCGGTTCCGTTTATCAAAATGATTTTTGAGGATGCGTTAGTAGAAAATGAACCCTGGATCTGGAAAATAAATACGGCATTGGCATTGCCTTTAGCATTTAAATAAAGTTTCAGGTTAAGCACTGTTGCGCCACTGATAGAGTAAACTCCTGCTACCAATGTGTCTCCATTTCCAATTAATGGCGGAGGAAAGAAATTTGGAATATCTGCGTTTAATTGGTTGTAAGCACTCAACAGATCTGCAGCACATGTTGCGCTTACGCCATTATTATCATCCATCACCCCGTTCACATTGCCAAATCCTGTACTGGAACCATTGTTGGTTCCCACATTTCCCGTTAGCTGTGAAATACCACTGTTTGTAACCGCTCCGTTTGTTGAAAAGAGTACAAAATTGGCAGCCGTTTTAAGGTTAGGCGCTTGTGCAAAAATAAAAGATGGTATTAAAAATGCCAGAAATACGGGTAATTTATTTAGGATTTTTGTTTTCATAATAATTGGATTTTAACTGTGAAATAATTTTCATGTTGCAAAGCTGTGTATATTAATAGGGATACATCTTACACAACGCCGCATAAGTGTTACATCATTCACACCTTTATAAAAGTAAATGTCCGCCACAAAACTGTGGCGGGCATTTACTTTTAATGAATTTGATTACTACTTGTTATGCCCATGGTCATCACCGTGCCCATGATCGTCGCCTCCATGGCCATGATCATTGCCTGGTCTTTGACCAAATGTTTTTTGTTCTTGCCCATGGTTATATCCTTTAGGATAGTTTTTCTGATGATCTTTATAGTTATCATAAGGCCTTTCTCCATGATAGTCTTTAAGCAACACCTTATGTCCGCCATACAGATCATAATCTCTGTGAGCATGTGGCAAATTGGCTGAGTGTATCCATCTGCCATTTGAATTATAAATATACATGGATGAACTCACATCATAATACGCCTGGATATCCGGAATATAGTAATATCTTACTCCCACTCCTTCTGCCGGGCCCCATGGCGGCGGATTGCCTATGGTTGCTGTAACCACAACCTGCGATTGCATGGTTCCTGCAATAACCAAGAATAATGCACTGATTAATAATTTTATTCTTTTCATTTTAATTTATTTTATATAGTGAATTAATTTTCACGATGGTACAAAGGTGAGTTGATATGTTCAACAAAGGATTATACAAATCCGGAAAAAAGTTACATAGTTCACGTGTGACAGCTTCCATAAAATCCGTTTACTTTTCATGTTACCTGCACAGAAACCCGGCAACTAATACTCCCACTAATTTAGTAGCTGAAATTCCCTGCCAACTCCAGAATACCACATATTTTATTGAATTAAGGAATTATGAATAAAGATGATGTGCAGTTCCTGCTTCAGTAAGGGTTTGCAAATCGAAATATTCCCTTATTTCAATGAGTTTGCCATCTTTAATTTCACACATCAGTATGATGGGCAATTCAAATTTTGTGCCTACAACCGGTTTGTGAGTTGATGCAGGCCATTTATCTGTTACTTCCCCTTTATGCACATATTCCCAAATAAGCCTGGTTCCCTCGGCATTGGTAAATACATTAAAAGGCAGCAGGCCTTCTCCGGAACTATGGACTCTTGCAGCTACTGAACGGGTTGCCAATTGCCTTATCTGCTCAAGGCCTGTGAATTTTTCTCCGGTAGCCATTATTACCCATTTCCCATCAGGCGACCAAAGTTTCATTACGTCATCAATACCCTCGTGGGTCATTGCTTTTGTAAAAGCCTCCACAAAATCGGTAATATTCATTTTTTCTGTTGCCATAATATTTGGTTTTAGTTATTTTTAAATTCTTCTACAATTCCGTCGGCCTTTCCCCTGTCCTTTGAAAACACTTTCAATTCAACTCCACCCAGTGGATTTATACCTGATGTGGTCTCATCTGTCAAAAAGGATTCGATGTTGTTTGCTTTCAGTTTATCTACCGCTAAAGTGGCTTCCAGTATATCTTTAAAGGTATAAAGTGTTACAATCTCGTCTCTGTTCATAAAGGTTAATTTTATTTTTTTATGGAATTAGAACCCAATAGATGCCTCAAGCATATATCCATCAAACCTTCCCCCATTCAAAATGTTGGTAGCCTGATAATTTGAATATTGTTGGTCAACATATTCCGCTTTCATCATAATATTCTTGGTTACAAACCAGCCAACAGAAGCCGCTGCCCGGTTGATGGTAATATCGGCAGGAGCGCCTACCATGAGCGCGGTAACTGAATTATACCGGACACCTATCCAGAAATTTTCTGTATGTGCCGGGAACCTGTATATTAAATCTCCGGCATATTGCGTTGCTTGCCTGTCGTTTTTCTCTGTTATCGTTCTACCTTGAGCTATTTCATATGTTCCGAAGAACTCCAATCCGCAATATTTCAGAAGAAGATTTCCCATAAAGGCTTTTACCTGTTCGCTGAATCCGGGATTGTATCTTCCGGAAAAAGGATTGTAATCATTCGCATCGTTTAGTGTTGAGCCATTAGCTATAGCCTGGTTTGACATTACATCAAAATAATGCGAACCTGTGCGGTCCCCGCCAAATAATGTATTGCTGTTTGCGCTTTGATCCATATAGCCTGAGCCGGTTATTCTGAACCTGAAGTTTTTACTGAGTTGCTTGTCATACCCCAGTTTTGCATGAAATGCAGGATCGTATAAATTAGGTTGGCCGGTTGCCGAATCAATCTTGTTAGTTCCTAAAACTGTCGGGTCAAGTTCTCCATTTGTTATTCCGCCCATAACGAAAAGGCCGCATTTGGTATGATAGTAGATTTCGCCTCCTATTTCAGTAGCAAATTCATCCATAATATAATTATCCATGAACGGATTGTAAATGGTGTTGCCCCCATCCGAGCGTTGATAGTGCTGGTCACCGTAATCTACATCAAATTGTCCGACTTTGATAGTTACACTTTCCATAATTTTATTCACCAGCCCGCTGTTGAGGAAAAGTAATTTATCAAATTGGATATAACCTCCTTTTACCCATGTGTCTTCATGATGTCTCGAGGCCAGGTAAATAGTTAGATCCATCCTGATTCCATCTGCTAATTGGGCGTCTATATTCAGGTTGGCCGCAGGAAGGTCGAACCCGGTATTCAGCGGTTGAAGGCTGTTTACATTGCCCACATAGGGTGGTTGCAATAATGGTGTAGCCGTATTTTGATCTCTTAATCCCTGGAAATCCATTTCAAAATTACCACCCACCTGCACTTTCATTTTTTTGAAAATGCTGGTATCATTTTTAGTTGTTTCAAACATCAAAAGCCCGTCTTTATTATCGGGCCGGAAGTATTGCATTTGCTGCTGTGCGTTTGCAGAGAAACCGGCAATAGCAGCAGTTACAATTGTTAAATGCTTAATTGATTTTATAGTATTTTTCATCGGGGGATTTATTTTTATTGTGGTTAGTTTTTAATTGGAAGTTATTGTAAATATTGTTTTAAAATTGATGGTAATTTCATCGCCGGTTCTTAATGTTCCCAGCAAGGCGGTAGGCGGAGAAATACCATAATCAGACATCTTTACAGTTTTTGAGCCTTCAAAGGTCAGGTACCCCTGGTTAGGTGCAGCCACCTTAACCTGCATATCTATAGATTTGTTCACACCTGCAATAAAAAGGGTTCCTTTTGCGGAAATAGTAGTTGATGCTGCGCCTGCTTTAATAGAGGCGACCGGAATGGTAAGCGTAAAAATAATTTCCGGGTATTTGTCCGATTTCAATGCTTTATAAGTATTGTTATTCATAATGGAACCCATATCGCTTTTTATGGAGTTTACTTCCATTTTTAAATTGATCTCATCCAGGTCAAAACTTCCATCGGTATTCCATGTCACAGAACCGTCGCCCAATACAGTACTCACTGTTTCGTTCCAATTATGAAGATTAGAAGTGCCAAGGATCGTAACAGTAGAATCTTTAGTGAGCAGATACCTGTTTCTGGCGGGGTTTGCAGCACTGATAAACAGAATTGCCACAGCTATAACTAATATGGTTTTAAATGATCTTGTTTTTTTCATTTCATTTATTTATGGATTCATTTTTTCAAAAACCAAACCTGCGATCAATCCTTGCGCCAATGCAAGCACAAACCAGGTGGCTACAAGTTCCAGCGATACATTCATGGCGCTATAAATAAGCCACATCGTTGGGAAAGTGGCTACCATTCCGTATATCAGACCAAATTCAACACCCCTGGTGATAAATGAACCTTTTAATACTCCTTTAAACCTTGACCAAAACCACGACAAGGCTAAGCCTATTACAAAAGGATGCATGAAATAAAGCAAATACCTGCCGGACTCATTGGCAAAGGCGGGGTCAAAATATTGCTCAGCGAGGCCCGGAAAAAACCAGATGGTAATATATAATCCCGAAATGCTCAGGATCAGTAAAACTATACCGGCAAGCAAGCCAACCCCAATTATCTTTTTCATATTTTATTTACTATTTTGATATGATTTCCGGTTTGTAAATTCTTCCTTATTTGTCAATATAACTTTCAGCGTTTTTTCTTTTTCGGCATTTCCGAATGCTTCATACGCCTCTATTATTTGATCTAATTTGAACCTATGGGTAATCAACTTTTTTGGTTCAATTTTTTTAGATTGAACTGTTTTAAAAAGCATCGGTATGGTTGCCGTATCAACGAGGTGGGTTGTTATGGTTATATTTTTTGACCATAAAGATTCCATGTGCAGCGTAACGCTTTTTCCATGGACTCCAATATTCGCTATGTGTCCGCCTGCTCCAACAATAGATTCACATAATTCAAAAGTTGGCGCTATGCCAACAGCCTCTATTGCCACATCAACTCCTTTGTCATTGGTAAGGCCCATCACTTTATCGAGGGCATTTTCTGTAGAACTGTTAATCGTGTGTGTTGCTCCAAAGGTTTTTGCAACAGCTAAACGATTATCATCCATATCTATTACAATGATTTCTGCCGGAGAATAAAATTGAGAAGTTAGTAATGCCGCCATTCCTATGGGTCCGGCACCTATAATAGCGATGGTATCTCCGGGTTTTACTTTCCCGCTTAACACGCCGCATTCAAAACCGGTAGGCAGCACATCGCTCAACATAACCATGGCCTCTTCGTCTGCATCTTCCGGGATAGGGTAGAGGCTATTGTCGGCATAAGGTATGCGTACATATTCTGCCTGCGTGCCGTCAATCAAATTACCCAATATCCAACCTCCTTTTTCGCAGTGAGAATACATTGCTTTCTTGCAATTTTCGCATTTACCGCAGGAAGTAATGCAGGAAATTAAAACATGGTCGCCTTTCTTAAAGTTAGCCACGGCGCTTCCTGCTTCATCTATTATTCCTATGCCTTCGTGTCCTATGATCCGGCCATCTGTAACTGCAGGAAGGTCACCCTTCATGATGTGCAAGTCGGTTCCGCAAATTGTGGTTTTCAAAATTTTTACAATCGCATCCGTAGATTCTTTTATTACTGGTTTTGGGGTTTCTTCCCAGGCTTTTTTGCCGGGGCCGTGATAAACTAATGCTTTCATGCTTTAATAAATAAAAAGGTTGATAAAATATACCGATGCAAAAATGTAGTTATCGAAATTATAGAGCATTACACATCTATAAGGAAATGTTATGTCATTCACACATTGTATCGTGAGAATAGAATAGCTCTATTCCCCCGTTATTGGTCGTGCAATTGATTTATGTTTTCTCACCTCATGCACTTTCCCGAATACATGCAGAAAATTCTGTGAAATGGTGAAAAAATCCACCCTGCCGCCTATTCCGGCTAAGGGATATTTATTTATCAAATCATACCCTGCAAAAAGGGTGAATGCGCCTATACCAACAAATCCGCCGGTGAAAAACCCCGCCAGCCTGTTTAAACTGAAATTATTTTCTATACCTGCATCCGCTAATATTCCCATAAAAAAAGTTGGGAAAACCGTGATCTTATCATCTTCATTAAACATAAAGCTGCCATAGAACCAGGTGTAACCCAGCCCTAAACTGATATTCGGGGTTATCAGAGCATCACCATTTGTTAGCTCTATACTGGTGAATGTAATAGGAACCGTAAGAGAGCCCATTATTTTTGATTTATACAGGGTATTATAATATAAGGTATCAGGCCATTGGCTTTCCTTACCGGAAAGATTGTTCTTTTTTGCGGAGTCCGGAAAATTATATCCTCTTTTTGTTAAAAATATGGAAATAGGGCTCCTCTCATCTTGCCCTGCTGCTATAAAAACACTGAAAACTAAAAAAGATAAAATTGTAAGTGTAGATTTCATAGCGGGTATTTATTAGTTCACAAAATTGGAGAGACGAAACCACGGAGTCCTTACATATAAATGGAAATAACTTGTATATATCCCACGTTTTGCAATGGCTGCAATAATCCTGTATTATTTAAAATACTTCTCCCAGGTTAAAGAAGAAACCTCTTGACCCGCCTATTCCGAATCCGTAGTCAATACATAGATTAACATCGGAATGTTTATTCATTTTAATTCTTAACCCCAATCCCTCACCCGGAGCCAAATAAGCAAATTTATCAGATGGCCATTGCGATTCGCTTTCACAATTCACAAAAGCAACCCCTCCGAATAATCCATTTTTTGACAATGGAAACCGGTATTCTGATTCCAGGTATACCATATTTTGTCCCCTGAAACGGCTTTGGATGTAACCCCTGCCTGTATTTCCGTATGTGTCCCACCCATTGCTGGGCAGATCAAAATAGGGAGCTTT
>DATHNK010000476.1:0-2947 GCA_035486075.1 Bacteroidia bacterium | reverse complement strand
GTAAAAACTACTTCAAAATTCAGTTTTTTTCCGGCGGGTAATTTTTTAGTCATGCGCCTCAACAGGTCGAATCCGCTTCCAAAGGGCATTTCTATATCCAGGAACAGTACATCGGGGTTCAGCGATGTAATTTTTTGTTCCGCTTCATCAATGGAATGCGCCTGTCCTATCACCAGCACATCGGGGCAATATTTGGCAAGCAGTTTTTCCAACCCTTTGGTGCCGGAAATTTCGTCGTCAACTAGCAAGGCTTTAAGCATGGTTTCGTGTATTGGTGATTAAAGGCATCAGTAATTCAACATGTGTTCCGGAGGCTATACCATCGGCATTTGTTTTGTCGGTAAAATGCACGCTCATGCGGGCTTTTCCTAAATCGTCGCGCTGTGAAAAGAGTTTGTTGGTTATTTCAATCCGTTCGGCGGTAATGGATAAGCCCATGGATTTATACACGGAATCCTGTTTTAATTCTTTCGAACGGGCCCTGCCTATTCCATTATCGTCAATGGTGCATTTTAGCTGGTTGTTCTGTTTTTCAAAATGAATGACAACCTCTCCCTTCCTATTTTCCCCGGATGTACCATTATGCGAAAGGTGCATCAACCCGTGCCAGATGGCATTCTCCAGGTAGGGCTGAATAATAAGCGGTGGAATAAATGTGCTATCCTTGTCCAGGGCATCGTCTACCGTCATTTTATAGCTGAACCGCAGCGGAAAGCGCACCATTTCAAATTCCAGGTAAAGTTCCAGCATTTTAATTTCATCGGCCAGTGGAATATTTTCATATCCTGAATTTTCCAGCACCATGCGGATCAGTTTGGAAAACCTGGAAAGGTGTTTCTGGGCCGAATCCTGGTCATTGTCGAGGATAAAATTCTGTATGGAATTAATGGCGTTAAAAATAAAATGCGGGTTCATCTGGGCCCTCAGGGCTTTCAGTTCCATCAGTATTTTTTCTTTTTCAAGCAGCAGTTTTTCTTTCCGGGTGGTTCTCCAGGACCGGTATATTATAATTGCTATTAGCAGCAATATCGAAGCTATTAAAATCACCAGCAGGTTAACTATCTGTTGCCTTTTGCTTTTGGCGTCGGCTTCTGTTTTGGCTTTGTCTTCCTCAGCCTGTTTGTCTGCCAGTTGCCGGTCATATTCAGCCTTGGCCTCTATTTTGCCTATTTGCATGCTTTTTTCCCTGTTCAGCAAGGAATCTTTCAGCGAATCGTAACGGGAATAATAAGCCAGCGATTTTTTCAATTCATTGGTGGCTGCATATAACTGGCTAAGATCTAATGCGTAGTTCTTTTCTTCTTCCAGCTCGTGAAGGCTATGCACCGTAATAAAGGCTGCCAAAAGATACTTCTCGGCATCCACGTATTTATTTTGTTTCATGTAAATTTCGCCAATTATGTTGCGGCTTTGCGTGGCAACCGATACATAATTTTCTTCTTCCCCGGTTTTCAATGCCTCCATTTCCTTTTCCAGCGCTTTAGGGTAATTATGCTGTTCCATGTATATCTCCCCGGTTACTTCCGCACATTTTGCCAGGTTTAAGTGGTCATTGGTGGAGTCGCTCAACCGGTAAGCCTTTGAAATATATGCAAGGGCTTCCGGGTATTTCTTCTCCGCTTTGCAGGTAGTTCCTATATCAATAAGGGCGGTTTTTTGCAGCGGTGGATACTTCAGTTTATTGGCTTTGGTCAAGGTGCTGTCAAAATAGCCCATGGCATTTTTATAGTCCTGCATTTTAAGATAAAGGGTGCCTATGTTTTCAAGATAGTTGGCTATTCTTTTTTGGTCACCGGTCTTTTCAATGGCGGTAAGGGCATCGGAGTAATATTTAAGCGCGTTGGGGTAATCGCCCAGGGCGGTATAGTAATCACCAATATTATCGGGGATGGCGGGCTCCATGTATTTATTTTTTACTTTTTCATTCAGATGAAGGGCTTTAAATCCGTATTTCAAAGCCACGTTGAAACTATCCATCCCGAAATAAACATAGCCGATGATGTGGTCTAGTTGCATTTCATTATACTCATAACCCAAATCTTTATAAAGATCACGCGCCTTTAAAAAGTATTCGAGCGCAACATGGGGATTAGACAAGCGGGTCCAATAAGCGGTAGCAATAAATTCATAACCCATGGCAATGCCCTGCCGGTACCCTAGTTTTTGCGCCAGCTCAATAGCCTCATGGCAGGTGGCGGTGTCTTTACCTACATGGGTATGGGCACGCGTATACTCCCTTCCAAGCTGGTTCAGATGGTTTACTTTGGCGGTATCCTCTTTATCATGATCAATTAAATTGGTTATGGAGTCCAGTTTCCTTTGTTGCTCCTTTGTCTGTGCATACAGGAAACTGAAATGAAACATGGAAACCAGTATAAGCAGGGCGGAGCGTTTCATAAAAACAGTATAGGGTGATGGACAACAAATATAAATCAGTATTTGCTAACTTGCGAATCTTTATATAGCAAATGCCGCGTAAATAAAGGTTTTTAGGATTGAGTTGCCGCCATTAATCAGCTAAAAACCGCCGTTAATCAGCCAAAACCTACCAGCCAATAAATAGGGCACCCAGGTACCGTTTTTTAGAATATATTTGTAACTACACTATATAGAGTGTTTTGCTTAAAAGTTAAGGAAGCCTGGCTTGTTCTTAATGTCTAAATTTTAAAACGCATTAAAAGAATTACATGAAAAAATTTATGTTACTTATTGCAGGCTGCATGCTTATTGCAACTTCTCCTGTAATTAAAGCGCAATCTTCCAATTCATTAATTAACCGGCATACACAAGCATCCTCTCATCATAATGTGGGCAATGGATATGGTATTCTGGGGCAAAGCTTCCTGGCGCAGAATGTTTGCGGGTTGAATTATGTATATGCCTCCCAGCTTACAGAGACCAGGACCCAATCGCTAAGTTACAATACCAACGGAACCGGCTTGCCTGC
>DATHNK010000475.1:0-6504 GCA_035486075.1 Bacteroidia bacterium | reverse complement strand
ACCACTATTCAGCTTGTATTGAAACTTTCCGGAAGCGGAGGCGGAACCTATACCCTTGGCGATCCATCCACCAGTTTTTATGCAACTGTTGGGGCTAACCTTGCCAATTATAGCACCAGTTCCGGGTATACTGGGCAGGCAGTTGTAACCCAAGGCAGCAATGGGCTTTACAGTGGGACTTTCTATTTTAGCGCTGTGGAAACCAGTCCAACGGCAGGTGGTAACTCGATATCTGTCAGCGGCGGTTCTTTTTCCAATATGTAAGCCGGAGCCCGACTGGCAATTATTTAAAACCCCTTTATGGGTCTGGGGCGTAGCTAATAGCAATAAACTAAAACTATCTAGGTGTTTGCGTTGGAATGATCTTTCCGGTTGTGAATAGGTTCCTGACTATAAGAAACAGGTTCCGAATGATACATAGCGGGTTTTATGCTCATTACCGGGATAAGGGAATGATTGGCTATATGCCTGGCTAAAAGCCCCGGGAGCACGCTTTCCAGGCGTGATTCATGTTCAGTCATAACCATGATCAGGTTCGCCTTAACTTCCTGGGCATATTGCAAGGTTTCCTTAGCCACCTGCTGGCTGGCGATTAATTTTCTGATGTATGGAATCTGCTGTTCGGTTAAATATTTTTCGGCGGAGTTAAGAAGGGTCAATACTTTTCTCATATCGGCTTTTTTCCTTGTTTCCAATATGCCCAGCAAGTGAACTGTTGATTTATAAACACGGGCTATTTCTGTAACATAGTCCAGCTTTTCCATAGAACTGTTCCAGCTTTCTACCGGCAGCACTATGGAGTCGAAACCCATTACTCCGGGAGGCACCCTGAAAGAAATAACCGGACATACGGAATGATTCACTATCCTTTGCGCATTGCTTCCAATTAAAAATTCACGGATGCCGCTGGCGCCACTGGTTCCCATTATTATAATATCTATATTGTTATCCTTAACGGCTTCTTCTATCACTTCCACCACTCTTGCCTCACCCAGCAAAGTATTCACTTCAATATGATATTCTTCCGTTATGGTTTTGGACATTTTCTCCAGTCTATCCATCACATTTTTTTGCAAAACGACCTTCTCTTTCGGGTTCTCTTCCGATTTCACCAATTTATAGGGAGATGATTCAAGAACATGTATAATATACAATTTAGCGTCAAACTTAGAAGCTATCGTGCATGCCTTTTCTATGGCGTAACCACTGGTTTCAGTAAAGTCGGTAGGTACCAGTATTCGTTTAATAGTTTGTATCATCAGCTGGGTGTATTAGGTTTTCAAATAGCTTAAGTTATTTGTAACCTTTGTTTGGAGTAAAGTTACAAACTGCCTATTTCTTCAAAACTACAAAAAATATTGAATCTAACATATAATATACACTACAAATTATACAGGATGAGAAAGCAATTATTTAAATATTTCCATAGATGTTTTTAATTCTGGATAGCTTTGCACCATGAAATCGATGCAGTACTTCATATTTACGCTGTTTTACCTGTTGCTTACTCTTTGCACCAGTTGCCAGGACAGGAGCCCTCATCCCAGTGCTTTGCAATATCCCACAGCCGGTGTTTCAACCATTGAACAGTTAAAGGAATATCCGTTGCCAAGATATGAACCCGGCAATCATTTAATGAGGCTCTTTGACTGGATGAATCCTGATTACATGGGTTTGCGGGGGCAAGAAGGTGTAACCCGCAAAGACTATATAAAGAATAGTTGCATTATTCAGCAGGAACTTATAAGTAATTGGAATTACGGAATAGTAATTTCGAATGCCGGTGCGGCTTTTAATGGGGCTGCTGATACTGTTTGCCCGGCGGTTATTAAGCTGGCCAATGCCAACCCTGCAGTGCCGTTGGACGTTATATTGTTCTGGACCCAAGGTCGTCCGCGCGATATAGGCTATCAACCTATAAAGCCTATGATATTGAATCCTAAAACAGACTCGGCCTATATGTTGAGTTTTAAAAGGGATGGAAAAGATACCCGTGAACTTAATTTCAAGTTTCCGGACTCACTCATTCATATTGACGGAGAGGTACAGAAATTCTATCTGACCAAAATACTAAGGTGTTTAAACCGCCCCATTAACCGGATCAATGAGAATGGAGAAGAGCCCCCGGGACCTTACCTCACTAAGTTTATAAAGAATGATCCTGACATGGAAAGGATGAAGGATTCCATGAAAATAGATTCGTGGGATGATTTTACGGCAACCCTTAAACTCCACATGCGCAATGTGTATTCTTCTACCTTTATGAATGGCTTGCCGGAGTTAAAAAATACCCTTTTCAGTTTTTATATTGTGGAAGGCGGGCCAATAGACCGCTTTACCTGGTCTATTATGAAAAAGTGCATGACCCCGATCAATAACCAATACTACGCTACTCCTGATTTTTATCCACGCTGGCCCAAAAACTGGAGAGCCTGGATGGGCGCCTGGCATGGTTGGAAATGGATTGATGAGGGCAGAACCACCGAAATTGACGATAGCGATAAACTGTTCAGCCCATTTGTTGCGGCAGGCTGGTCAAAGAAAAATGATGAGAATCTCACCCCCGGCCAATGGTTGGGCCTGTTGAAATGCCTGTCTGTTATCGGAGCTGAATTTTATTATGTAGGGTATTTTAATTTGAGCCCGCCATTCAATAATCCCGCTGATTACGTTTGGCAGGCTGCCATGCCGGCATACGCGCAGGCCATTACCAGCAGGTTTGAAGATGTGCTGAAGGATGGCAATGTGTTATTCGACAAGACTCCGTTACCGATAATTAGCTACCTGCCTGAGGATGATGACCATGTGTTGATCACTGCCAGAAAAAAGAATCATACTGAAAAATATGTGATATGCGGTACATACCAGCCTTTTTCCAATGATTCGGATGAAATACCGGAACGGAAAAATATAACAGTCACTATTGATGGGCACGTTCTTTCATTTGAAGTAAGACGACAAGGCAGTGTTTATATTTATGAGAAGACACCTGATAACCGTACTATCTTCTATCAACTGGATAAATGGCACGAAAATGCCCATCCGGAGCATTGGAGCAAGGATTTTAATTTTGAAGCAGAGGTGGCTGATTCAGGCATAACGTCCAATGACATATATACCGAGGCAAGCGGAACAGATGGCGACTATGCTAATTTTGTCAGTTATGTTCATTTAGATAAAAACAAACAAGCTCTCTACCATTTTTCAGAAAGGGATTCCGCGAACAGGAAACATTATTTATGGGTTAGATATAAAGGGAACGGCGGACTTATTGTCGGTATAAGTACGGATGTGCATAACAAGATCTCTCAACGAACCGGCCTTACTAAATCCGATAAATGGAATTGGTCGAAAATAACCTTGCCGGATACCTATAATTTTACAGGCAATAACGCACTTATACTTACTCCTTTGCAGGGAACAATTGACATTGATAAGTTTGTGGTTACTACAAATGGCAATGTCGCTCCCGCCAACTGATTTTTTTTAATCCGGAATAAAATAATTTTCGTAGTTTTAGTCCAAACTTTACTCCCATGACATTAAAAATAATTGGCTCCGGAATGGGCCGCACAGGAACACATTCCTTGAAAGAAGCATTGGAACAATTGGGCTTTGGCAAATGCTATCATATGATCGAACTCCTGCAAAATCCAAATGGACTCTCCTGTTTTCAGGATGCTGAAAATGGAAAAGAACCTGATTGGAATTCGCTTTTTACCGGCTATCTTTCTGCTATTGATTACCCGGTGGCACGATATTACAAGCAGTTGATGAAAGTGTATCCGGATGCCAAGGTAATACATACTGTCCGCGACCCGGAATCATGGTATCAGAGTTGTACAGAGACTATTTTCTGGGCAAGTAAGCCCGATGCCGGAAGAATATTGAAAATGATGGTACGCATGCCTTTTTCAAAGACTTTGCGTAAACGGCTTCCGGTGCTGAAATACAATGGTATGTTAGTTGATAGAGAATTTGGAAAAGATCTGAAAAATAAAGCGGAAGTTATAAGAAGGTATAATGAACGCAATGAAGAAATCCTTTCAACAGTTCCAAAAGAAAAACTGTTAGTATTTAAAGCCCAGGATGGTTGGGAACCTTTATGTAAATTTCTGAACGTGCCTGTTCCGGCTACTCAATATCCAAAATCAAATACCAAGTCGGAATTTATTGCGAATGTAAAAGCTATGTGATAGGTGCTATATTTGTTACATGCAAAAGGGGAACAGAATCGGTATTTATAAAGTATTCTTTGCTTGCATTTTTTCCCTTTCAACTATAGCTACCAAAGCCCAGTCAATTTATTCAGGATTTTATAGCAGCGAAATTCTAACGTATGGATACCTGGAGAATAATATTAAACTGGACTTACACAACAATTATACTTTTAAGTTATACTGGAGCAGGTATTCCGGGGAATACCTGGGAATGGGTACCTATAAAGTTGTAAATGACACCGTCATACTAACCTATGCCCCATTAAAATATGACACGATATACGATAATCATGATAGTGCATATTATACACGCGGGACAGACACTCTTAAATACAATTCGAAAGCAAACAGTTATGTAATGGATGTAATGCATCCTGTTGCTCCCACTATAGATATAGATAGTACAGGAGCAATCCGGCATATAGTACATATCCACAGATACAGTTTATCGTATTGTGTAAACGAACGGCCCAAAAAGTACTATTACAGGAATAAAAAATTGAAGGATATAGAGAGTAAAACGTATCTCATTCGAAGCAAGGATGAAGATAAAAGTATTGAAGAATAAGTAAGACACGACGAGCCTGGTAACAATACTTAGTACTCTCTATAAATTTCTTACTTTTGTTTCTCACGATTTAAACTATCCTTATGCCATGCATGGTTGCCCCTTCCGTTCTGTCTGCTGATTTTGCCAATCTTAAAGCGGCTATTGATATGATCAATGAAAGCGAAGCCGATTACTTTCATGTGGATGTAATGGATGGAGTTTTTGTACCCAATATATCCTTTGGTTTCCCGGTGATGAAAGCCTTGCAAAAACATGCGCAAAAGTTATTGGATGTGCATTTGATGATAGTAGACCCTGACAGGTATATTGAAGATTTTAAAAAAGCGGGAGCCGGAGCGCTTCACGTGCATTATGAGGCCTGCAACCATCTGCATCGCACAATTCAATCTATCAAGCATCATGGAATGAAGGCAGGAGTAGCCATCAATCCACATACTCCCGTAAATGCATTGGAAGATATTATAAAGGATGTGGATGTTGTTTTGGTAATGTCAGTTAATCCCGGTTTTGGCGGACAAAAGTTCATAGAACATACTTTCGACAAGGTTTTAAGGCTCAGGCAACTTATTATTGATAGCAGTTCCAAAGCTAAAATTGAAATTGACGGCGGTGTTGATCTGGACAATGCACTTCCACTTGTTCGTTGCGGAGCAGATATATTGGTAGCCGGGAATACAGTGTTCTCCTCCCCTAATCCTAAAGAAGCTATTAAGTTCCTGAAAGACCCGCTTTAGAAATATAACGTCATTGCGAACGAAGTGAAGCAATCTCTATAACTATACGTCTTATTATTGCAAGAATTATTCAACATTTTAAATATGAACTTAGAAGAAAAAATAAACGCAGAAATAAAAACCGCCATGCTGGCAAAAGACAGCAACAGGCTGGAAGCATTACGCGCTATTAAAGCGGAGATATTATTACTTAAATCATCGGAAAAAGGCAGCAGCGAAGATGCGGAAAACAAATCCATGCAAAAAATGGTGAAACAACGCAAAGAAGCTGCGGAAATATATGCAGCTCAAAGCCGCCCCGAACTGGCAGAAAAAGAATTATTCCAGGCTGGCGTTATTGAAAGTTACCTCCCAAAACAAATGAACGTTGACGAATTAAAAGCAGCTATAAAGGAGATCATGACAACTGTTGGCGCTTCATCCATGGCAGATATGGGCAAAGTGATGGGCATTGCTACCAAACAATTAGCGGGTAAAGCAGAAGGAAAAGCCATTTCCGAGACTGTAAAAAGCCTCCTGGCAGGTAATTAAGCTTATGGTTTAAATTGTGCCGCAACCTGGGCGGTTACATCCTTACCACCTTGTAAGTTTGTAGATAAAGCGGTTATTGTCCATATAGGCCCCCATGGGATTCCCCACCATCCGAAAAACAATGCAAGCAAGGTGAAAGGAGTGGAGTGTTTTGATGCTTTTTCACCGGGAAGGATAAAGTAAACATCGGAATATCTTTTGAAAGACATAACTACAATAGAAACGCAATACATATATATTACAAATTTAGCGCCGCTTTGCAATTGGATGTCTATATCCTTGGCGGTCATTCCTTCAATTCCTTTTATGGCTTTTCCCATGGTTTTATTTGATTTTAAGGGAACTAAAATAGGAAAATATTTAAGTCACGAAATATATCTACATTTGAATCATTAAAACAATACATCCATGAAAACAGTTAAAACATTACTCTTAGGAACTTTTATCG
>DATHNK010000474.1:0-4659 GCA_035486075.1 Bacteroidia bacterium | reverse complement strand
AAGTATATTATCATTGGAGACTAAATTAACTGGAACACGAGTATAAAAAAACCATGAATCATATTCCCTGTATCTTCTTGGTAATATTTCAAAGTTTCGATTTGGATTATTTCGAGCAAAAGCGTCATTAAAGACTTTTTTCAATTGTTCACGAACAGATTCCTCTGTTTTAATTTTCTGGACCCATTCGGGCGAAATATAAATCACCGGCCATGTTGGTTTTTCGTTACTATCAACACCAATATCGAAGATAGGATTAAGACGAAATGCAAACGCCGACATTCCCTGTATCATCCCCTGATTCACCAGCTTTTTAGCCGGTTCAACAAAAGGTACTAAGCCATAATCAAACAGGAATTTTGTCCAGAAACGGAAATAGAGAAGGTGGCCTGTGGCGTGCTCGGCTCCGCCAATGTAGAGGTCAATATTTTGCCAGTAGTTTATGGCTTCTTTCGAGGCAAACTCGTTAGGGTTGTTCGGGTCCTCGTAACGCAAATAATACCATGAACTGCCCGCCCAGCCCGGCATGGTGGTATATTCGTAATGGTATTCTTTGCCGTCTTTATCTTTATATTTCCAATCTGTTGCCCTTGCCAATGGCGGGTCTCCTGTTTCTGTTGGCTGAAATTTGTCAATAGGAGGCAATATTAAAGGTAATTCGCTTTCATCTAATGGAACAGGAATTTCACTTACCACTGATCCGCCTGAGGCGGAACCACTGACCACTGTTTTATAGTAGATAGGAATCGGCTCCCCCCAGTAGCGTTGTCTTCCAAAAGCAGCATCCCGCAGACGGAAATTCACTTTGCCTTTTCCCAAACCACGGTTTTCTATTTCTTCAATAGCCATTTTAATGGCATCCTTCACTTCCAATCCATTTAAAAAATCGGAGTTGATGCATTTGCCTGTTTTGCCATCGTAACTTTCTTTTAAAATATCCCAGCCTTCGGGCGCTTCAATCACCACCGGAATATCCAACCCGAAATGTTTTGCAAAAGCATGGTCGCGGGAATCGTGGGCAGGGACTCCCATCACAGCCCCGGTGCCATATCCTGCCAAAACATAATCGCCTACCCAAATGGGTATTTCTTTTCCTGTAAATGGATGGATGGCATAAGCCCCGGTAAACTCTCCGCTTACCCTTTTTACTTCCGTTTGCCGTTCCCGTTCCGACTTATTTTTCGAGGTCTTTACATATTCTTCGACTATGGTTTTTCTATCCCCGGTAGTAATTTTTCCTACCAATTCATTCTCCGGTGCAAGGGTAATAAAGGTCACCCCGAAAACCGTATCAGGCCTTGTAGTAAATACGGTAACTGTCCATTGTCCATTGTCAATTTTCCATTGGAGTGAGCAACCTTCCGAACGCCCGATCCAATTGCGCTGGGCTTCTTTTATGCTATCGCTCCAATCTATATCATCGAGGTCGTTGAGCAATCTGTCTGCATAAGCGGTCATTCTCAAACTCCATTGTGGCATCAGTTTGCGCTCCACAGGATAGCCCCCACGTTCCGATACTCCGTCTTTCACTTCATCGTTGGCGAGAACCGTACCCAAAGCAGGGCACCAGTTTACCCATGCCTCGCTCAGGTAAGCAAGACGGTAATTAAAAAGCACATCCGATCTTTTTTTTTCGTCGAATGATTTCCATTCATCCGAAGAAAAATTCAAATCCTCGCCACAGGCAGCATGAATGCCGCTTGTACCGGTATTTTCAAATTGCTGAATAAGCGCATCAATGGGTTCTGCTTTCGCAGTTTTGTTATTATACCATGATTTGAAAAGTTTCAGGAATATCCACTGTGTCCATTTATAAAAGCCGGGATCAGATGTTTTATATTCCCGGCTCCAATCGTATGACAGGCCGAGCATATTCATCTGGCTTTTGTAACGTTCAATATTATTTTTGGTAGTAATGGCAGGGTGCTGCCCGGTCTGTATGGCGTATTGTTCGGCAGGCAGGCCAAAAGCGTCCCAACCCATAGGGTGCAACACATTGAAGCCTTTCAATCGTTTGAAACGTGAAAAAATATCGGAAGCTATATACCCCAGCGGATGCCCCACATGCAGCCCCGCACCAGATGGATAAGGGAACATATCAAGCACATAATACTTGGGCTTGGAAGGGTCATTTTCCACCTTCAGGACATGATTATCCTCCCAGTATTTCTGCCACTTTTTCTCTATTTCGTTGAAATTGTAATCCATAATAGGACTGCGAAATTAAAAAAAACTGTTGGAACGCAGATAACTCGGATTGTGTATGATGAACATTGATAAAATCATAATTAATCTTAAGCAATCTGTGTCATCTGCGTTCCATTACATTTGAAGTCTAATCTTTTTTATAATTTCGTGTCATAATTTTTTCTCATTGGCAGCTAAATCAATCGCACATAAATTCAGGTCTACTTCACTGATAACAATAGTGAGCATTGCGTTGGTGTTGTTTATCCTGGGCTTGCTGGCGCTTCTTATTATAGATGCGCAAAAAATTACCCGCGATGTAAAAGAAACTGCCGATGTGGAAGTGTTTCTATACAGCGGCACCAAAGATGCCGATGTTGCCAAATTGCAAAAAATGCTGGATGCATCGGACTATGTAAAATCTACTGCCTATATATCCAAAGACTCGGCTGCCAAGCAATTGCAGTCGGTTGATAAAGAGGATTTCATAGGTCTCCTCGGGTATAATCCCTTGCCGGCCTCTATCAATATTCACGTAAAAGCGGAGTATGCCAATGCAGACAGCCTTGCCGCTATCGAGCACCGCCTATCGCACTACCCGCAGGTGAAAGAGGTGGTTTACCAGAAATCGCTCATTAAAATGATGAACGAAAACCTGAAAAAGATAACCTTTATTATGCTTGGTTTCAGTGCGCTGCTTTTATTGGTATCGCTTACACTTATTAATAATACCATCCGGCTTACGGTATATTCCAAACGGTTTTTAATTAAAACCATGCAACTGGTGGGCGCTACCCAGCCTTTTATCCGCCGCCCATTTATGTGGAAAGGTGTCCGTAACGGTGTAGTTGCTTCCATAGTTGCATTGCTGATGATCTTCGGGGTGATACACATGGCTCAATCCCAGCTTCCCGACCTCACCGAAATGAATGATGTGAATACCTATTTTACCCTGTCGGGAACAGTAGTTTTACTTGGAATAATTCTTTCCTGGCTCAGTACCTATTTCGCTTTGCGCCGTTATCTGAGGCTACGGTCAGATGATCTGTATTTTTAGGCCGGAGCCTATTCAGAAGCCAGACGGGCAAATAATCCGGGAGTTTTTATTCCACCACAAATTTTCCGGTTCCTACGAGATTTTAGAAACTATATAACCAAATCTTTTATTGCATCTTTATGATCTTGGTCCTGTAATATTTTCCGTTTCCTTCCAATGTTATAAAGTAAACCCCGTTCGATAACATATTTACATTTATTTTCTTTACACTGCCACCTTCAGCAGATATATCGGTTCTGTAGACAGTCTGCCCCAATACATCGGTTATTTTTACCGTGCCTTCAAACGCATTGTTAAAGGATATGGATACAGCATCATTCACCGGGTTAGGATATATGTTTATAGAATTATTGTCTGCCATATTTGCAATGCCTGTAGGGAAGAGATAGGTCATGTTGGAATAAGCTTCATTATCCGTATTGAAAACATAGCGGTTGCTATTCCTGTGTTTAATTACCGAAGGAGTGCAGGCTACGTTCCAATCGGTATTTATCATATAGCGCAAGCCATTATTTAGCGGGGCGTTTCTGTCGGAGAATGCGTTAATGGTACCTTGAACGGAGTCAATGGCGTGCCAGTTACCAAGTCCGGAATCATCGCGCATTATTCTATAATAAATAACTGGTGTTCCCTGGTAAAAATTCCAGTTAAGGTTTACTACATTGTGGCCGGTACCAACTGAAGATTGCAGGAATACGGTTTCATTAATATTGCTGAGAGTAGTGTCTCCGGTACAGGAATCAATGGCCCCTAGAGCATATAAATAAGGCTCTATCAATGGCTGCGCGGTATAATCATTGAATTTCGTGTGTGCATGAACGGAAACTTCGCCAATAGGAACATATACGTTCAGGATATTTTGGCGGTAAATAATTACACTGTCGATTGCAAGGGTATCAAATCCATTTTTTTGCCAGATAATAGAATTAAAAGTAGATGAAGTGTCAGCGGTAACATAGCAAATATCCGGAGGGAGGGCTTTAGATTCTACAAATAGGGTATCATAAGCATAGGTAATGCCACAGGAACTGGTATATTTATATGTTATTATTTGCAATCCACTATTTATGTATGAAGGATAAAACTTGCCCCCTGCTACTCCATTTCCTGAGAAAACACCTCCACTTGGAGTGCCTGTTAGCGTTAGCGGGGCACTATTCCAGCAAATTTTTGCAGGAAGTACAGATATTGATACAATTGGTCCGGTAGTAGTACTAATATTAATATATGCACTATCCTTGCACCCACTACTATCTGTAACCACCACTGTATAAGTGGTGTTAGTTAAAGGAGCAACTTTATATTTTAATCCATGATAGTTACCGGGTTTCCAGATGGAGGTATAAATAGGATCGGGGTCAGTGACACGGACATTTAAAGTTGTGGTATCACCAATGCAAACCAGCGTTTGCGTG
>DATHNK010000473.1:0-3767 GCA_035486075.1 Bacteroidia bacterium | reverse complement strand
TTTAGTATGATGAATGATGTGGTAATAGTGTTTTGAATCAATCGTGAAGCCTGCCCTTTTTTGTGTGGGGCAGGCTTTTATAAAAACAACAATTTTTGATCTTATGGAATCTGTGTATAATGTAGAACAAATAAGCGCCATAATTAAAAACAGGAGAAGCATTTATCCTTACCAGTATGTGCAGGGAAAAACAATTCCCAATGAAATTATCTGGAAGATTCTTGAAAATGCCATTCATGCGCCTAATCATAAACAGACTGAACCGTGGAGGTTTCAGGTCTATTCCGGTGACGGATTGAAATACTTTGCAAAGATACAGGCAGATATCTACTTAAATCATGCTGGAAAGGATTTTAAACAAACCCGGTATGAAAAACTATTGAGTTATCCTTTAATGTCCTCACATGTAATTTCAATAGGAATGAAAAGAAGCGAACGGAAGCAGCTTTTACCAGAAATCGAAGAAGTTGAGGCAGTAGCATGTGCCGTTCAAAATATGTTTTTAACGGTTACAGCAATTGGTTTAGGCTGTTACTGGACAACGGCTGGGATTACTTACATGGAAGAGGCAAAGCCATTTTTTGACTTAGACCCGGATGATAAATTGCTCGGGTTCTTATACTTGGGCAACCTGGCAACACCCTCTGATGGGCCTTCGAAAAGAAGTCCTGTTGAAACTAAGGTGCAATGGATAGACAAATATCCAGTGTGATGATAATTCTTTGTCCTTACATACTATTTAAGAAATAGTCGAGTTATATGTGTAGGGTTTGTTTTAAAATGGGGTATAACATTAGGTTAAACTGTAGTACCCCCAGACACACTCCGGTAAAAAAAGAGTGTGTATAGTTTTTTGTGTGAAGTTTTGTCCCGACTATTAATGTCGGGACTTACTTTTTTAGGCAAGTCTCAACCGATTTATGTACGTTTGTGTTTATATTAAATACTGGGGTTCTTTACTTCGTTCGGAATGACAAGAAATATAAAGGAGAGATGGCGCGGGTGAAGCCCGCGCCATCTCTCCAAAACACCCATTTAACATTGTCATTCCGAACGAAGTGAGGAATCTCTTTCATTTATAAACAGAATGAAACTAAGCTCCAACCCTAAAATCATTATTAGCCGCACCGATAATATCGGCGATGTGGTGCTTACGCTGCCGCTTGCCAAAGCTTTGAAGGAAAAGTATCCTCAGGCGGAAATACTTTTCCTGGGGAAAAAATATATTAAGCCGCTTATTGATTGCTGCGAAAACATTGACCAGTTCATAGATTGGGATACACTCTCGACAATGCCGGAAGATGAAAGCACATTCTTTTTAAAGGCAATTGGAGCAGAAGTTATCGTTCATGTATTTCCCCGGCCCGAAATTGCAAGAATGGCATACAAGGCAGGAATAAAATACCGGATAGGCACAAGCCACCGTTTTTATAATTGGCTCTATTGTAACAAACGGGTTGATTTTACACGCAAAAATTCTCCATTGCATGAAGCGCAGTTAAATTTTAAACTGGCGGAACTATTGGGAATTACCACTATTCCAACGTTAGATGAATTAGGGCAAAGTTATGGGTTTACTAAACTTCCGACATTGAATGATGAATGGAAAAAGGAATTAAACTCGGGAAAATTTAATCTGATCCTTCACCCGCTTTCAAGGGGCAGCGCACGTAATTGGGATTGGAAAAATTACAACCGCTTAATCGAAATACTTCCTGCCGATAAAGTGCAACTATTTATAACCGGAACGGAAGCTGAATCAGTCCAGATTACTGAAAATATATTGATGTATCATCCCGATGTTACAGATATGACCGGCAGATTGGATTTCGCCCAGCTAATAGCATTTATAGCTAACGCAGATGCTTTGGTTGCAGCCAGTACAGGCCCCTTGCATATCGCGGCGGCATTGGGTAAAAGGACTGTTGGTTTATATCCCTCTATACGGCCTATGCATCCCGGACGTTGGGCTCCTTTAGGGCCTAAAGCAACGTACCTTGCACTAAATAAGGATTGTATTGATTGCAAAGCAGGTGGACGTTGTGCCTGTATTAATTCAATTACTGCGGAACAAGTGGTGAGGTTGTTGTATTAAAAAACAGGATAGTAAAAATGAAATTTATTGGGATACTAATTTTCATCTTTTTTTTGAATGTTATACTTTCCTCCTGCGGAACACATGGAAATATCAGAGTCTATGTTTATTCAGTTCCTAGGAAAAATCTAAATAGTTGTATCAATGAATTATTCGATAAAAAAGTATTGATTAAAGGCTATATGGATACTACTAGTTATGTGGATCCTCCTGATAGTGATTTATTATTTCATTACGGCTCATTTATTTCAGGGAAAGACACTCTAAGCTTCACATACAGAATTCAAAATAGGATATATTTGAGTAATGATGAAAAAGATATAGTAAGTAAAAGTAGTTCTTGGTTTGCTATACTCTACTATGCCAAGAATCACGATATAATGAAAAAGGAAAGTGATTTATCTTGGTCGGAGATAGAGTATTTTTTAAAACAATTGGAAAGTATTGTAATTCCGAAATTAGATTCTTGTGCAGGCACTCATGAAGTAAGGTCAAATTAGATTACTCGTATTTTCCGCTTATCTCTATTATCTCATATCTTATAGCTATATTATCATCCCCGCCCCAACTGTTTCGTTGGTGGCTTCATCAATCAATATCATGCTGCCCGTATGGCGGTTTTTGCGGTAGCTGTCAAAAAAGAGTGGGCGTGTGGTGCGTATGGATATGCGGCCAATATCATTTAAGCCAATATTTTTATCGTCTTCAATACGGTGCAGGGTGTTGATGTTTATTTTGTAATGCACATCACGCACAACACAGCGTGCATCCTGTGTGGTATGTTTAATAGCATATTTACCTCCCACAACTAATTTTTTTTCATTCAGCCAGCAAATCATCATATCAATATCCTGTCCGTTGGATGGCTGGTTGTTTTCGCGTACCAGCATATCTCCACGACTGATGTCTATATCATCTTCCAAAAGCATGGTAATGGACATCCCCGGTTCGGCTTCTTCCAATTCTCCATCAGCCGTATTAATAGATTTTATTTTAGAAACAAATCCGGATGGAAGCGCCATAACACTATCCCCTTTCTTAAAAATGCCGCCACCCACCTTACCTGCATAACCGCGGTAATCATGGAATTCATCATTCATCGGGCGGATAATATATTGGACCGGAAAACGGCAATCAATCAGGTTTTCATCACCCGATACATGGATATTTTCCAGTAAATAGAGTAGGGTGCTGCCACCATACCAGGGCATGTTTGCAGACTTGTTCACTACGTTATCTCCGTTAAGCGCAGAGATGGGAATAAACTGGACATCCACTATTTGAAGCTTCGAAGAAAACTGTTCGTAATCGCTGCGGATTTTTTCAAACACTTCTTTTTTATATCCAACCAGATCCATTTTGTTAATGCAAACAACTACGTGCTTAATTCCAATCAGGGAAGCGATAAGCGAGTGCCTGTTGGTTTGTTCCGTCAGTCCGTGACGGGCATCAATCAGTATAATCGCAAGGTTAGCGGAAGATGCCCCGGTAACCATGTTACGGGTATATTGAATATGCCCGGGAGTATCCGCGATAATAAATTTCCGGTTTGGAGTGGAGAAGTAACGATATGCGACATCAATTGTAATACCTTGTTCACGTTCGGCACGCAGGCCATCTGTTAGTAATGCAAGATTTACACCTTGTTCGCCACGCTGTTCGCTGCTGGTTT
>DATHNK010000472.1:0-6875 GCA_035486075.1 Bacteroidia bacterium | reverse complement strand
TGCCACAATTATTATATGGCGGCTTTCACTTATTGTATGGTGGCTTTCGCTTATTATACGGCAGGTTCTTTAAGCTAATAGCTATCAGCTAATGGCTGAAACCTATTAGAAAAGGTGTTTTTCAGCATGGTAGGAAGAACGAACAAGAGGCCCGCTTTCCACGTAACGGAAACCTTTGGACAGGCCAATCATTTTTAATTCAGCAAACATATCCGGATGAATGAATTCTTTAACCGGCAAATGCTGGGGTGTGGGTTGCAGATATTGCCCCAGGGTAAGTATTGATACACCTGAGTTTCTCAGGTCATCCATGGATTCTGTAATTTCTTCAACAGTTTCTCCCAGTCCCAGCATAATGCCAGACTTGGTCTTTATGCCGGCATCTGAAAGCATTTTTAGTACCGCTAAACTACGGTCATATTTTGCCTGTATGCGTACCTGTTTGGTTAAGCGCCTTACGGTTTCCAGGTTATGAGAAACAATTTCCGGATGAGCTTTAGCAATCATAGCCACCAAGGCTGCTTCACCTTTAAAGTCGCCAATTAAAGTTTCAAGGGTCACGCCCGGGCATTTTTTCCGGATAGTATTTATAGTTTCCACCCAAATGGCGGCACCTCCATCTTTCAGGTCGTCCCTGTCAACCGAAGTAATAACACAGTGCTTCACTTTCATAAGCGAAACGGCATCAGCAACACGCTCAGGTTCTTTCAAATCAACAGCTAGTGGTTTACCTGTAGCAACAGCACAAAAACCACAGGAACGGGTACAGATATTACCCAGGATCATAAAGGTAGCAGTACCTGCTCCCCAGCATTCGCCCATATTGGGGCAGTTTCCGCTCTGACAAATAGTGTGAAGGCGGTTTTTATCTACTGTGGCCCGCACATTGCGGTAGTTTTCACCCGTAGGTAGTTTTACTTTAAGCCAACCGGGTTTACCTCCGCCAACAGGCGGATTCGCTACTGAAATAGAATTGTTTTCTGACACAAAAATGATTTATATCCAGCGTTTACCAAAACTGATACTAAGGTAAAGATTGGCAAACACCTGGTTGTTTTTAGCAAAGGCCATTATAGGTACAACATTTTTATAAGCATCCACCACAACACCCGCCTCGATGGCTTTTATGCTTTTGTGCCGGTTTGAGAAATCAAAATTAAGGCCTGCCCTGCCATATAAACCGGGGTAAAAACTTAATTCGCCTATACCGTCAAATACGGAAGCGCGCCCATATATATTGGTAGGGGTATCCAGATTCGGGTCATATTTTTGTGGCAAAGGAGATTGTTCGCCACCGGGCCCATTCACCAGAATATCGAGATATACGGGTTTTAAAACTGCCAGCGAAAAACCGGCAGCATAAACAGCATCAATTTGTACACAGCTTAAATCATTTTTTCTCCATATCATCCGCGAAATACCTCCGCCAAGGCGCAACGCTTCCATTCCGTTCAGTTTACCAAAATAATAGGGAGAGGCATCGGGTTCGTTCGGGTTTGTAATTTTGTATTCGTGCTCATTGTGCATGGTGACTGCTTCCGCTTCCCAGAATATTTTTTTATAGATGTCAAGTATTTTGGCTCTGCGAAAAAAGAAACCCCATCCTTCTGTATGCGCAGATACTCCGCCAACGGCTTGCTGATTATATATTACATTGGCATCGGGAGTGGTTCCCTGCCCTTCTGTAAATTCCTGAGAATAGGCTGCAACGCCCGAAAAAGAAATTAAAAAGGAGACTAATACTATTTTCCCAAAGCGGTTCATTAATACTTTGTCCTATATTTGTAAGGGCAAATTTATGTAAAATATGTCAAACATGGCTATTACTTCAAGAGTTATTTATTCCGGGGGATTAAGAACGGAAGCCGAACATATTAAATCGGGCAATAAAATAGTGACCGACGCGCCTCCTGATAATCATGGCAGGGGGGAAGCATTTTCACCTACCGATCTAATGTCCACCTCATTGGCCACATGTATGCTTACTGTAATGGGTATCGCCTGCCAGAGCCGCGGTATTAATATCGACGGAACCACGGCAGAAGTCACCAAAATTATGGCGGCAAATCCGAGAAGGGTGGCTGAAATACAAATTACCATAACCTTCCCTGCTATGGGATATACTGATGAACAGAAAAAACTGCTTGAACTTACTGCCCGTACCTGCCCGGTTGCCGAGAGTCTTCATCCAAACCTCATTCAGAACATTACTTTTGTATATAATTAACCCAATAAAATATGAACGGTAAAAGAATTTTAATTATTGCTTTTTTAGGTGTATCTACAGGTGTATTTGCACAGTTTAATTTAAAAAGTGCTGAAAACAGTGCAAACGGGCTTTTGGGCAAAAAGGGCGGGAGCGGCGCTCTCAGCAATGATGATATTGTGAACGGGTTGAAAGACGCCTTGAAGGTTGGTTCCAATAATGCGGGTTCTTCCGCTTCAAAAACGGATGGCTTTTATAAAAACGACCAGATAAGAATTCCTTTTCCTCCGGATGCCGAAAAGGTACGGACAACAGCTGTTAGCTTAGGTATGCAGCAACAGGTGGATGATTTTGTACTAAGCATGAACAGGGCTGCTGAAAAGGCGGCTGTTAAAACGGCTCCCATCTTTTTGAATGCAATTACCTCTATGGGCATTGATGATGGAATGAAGATACTGAAAGGGCCCGATGATGCAGCCACACAATATATGCAAAGTAAAACCAGGCAACAACTGCACGATGTGTTTTTACCAATAGTAAAAGCGGCTATCGATAGTGTGCAGGTAACCAAATATTGGAAACCACTTGCAGATACTTACAACAAGGATCCTTTTGTTACCAAGGTCAATCCGGATTTAAATGAATATGTAACACAAAAGGCGTTGGACGGTTTGTTTGTATTACTTGCAGCGGAAGAGTTAAAAATACGAAAGAACCCCATGGCCAGGGTGGATGATATTTTGAAAAAAGTATTCGGCAGTTTAGATAAAAATTAAAACCTAAACCATTTCAACAATTTGTTTATACTGCATAGTATAAGCAGACTTTGTGAAGTGCCTGATGGCGATTTCCTTTATCCTTTCTTTTTCTATTGCTGACGGAGATTTAAGCGTAGTCCAATCAATGTGGTTGAAAGACAACCCGCAATTATTTTCTTTTACAAACGAAGAATAATCGCCTACATTATCTGAGATAATTACAGGAAGCCCGGCGGCTAAATATTCTGCAAATTTAACAGGGGAACTAATGCTGTTTGTTATGCTTTCTTCCCTGTATAATAAGCCATAGTCAGCCGCTTTCAGATAGTTGGATACCATTTCCGGTTCCACCCATTCGGTTATTACCCTGCCGGGAAAGGCTGCTGATAATTCATTTTCTTCCTTCTTTTTAATGAGTTGCAAAAGTTTTAAAGAAGTATTTGAGTTAAACGCATTTATTAATATTCGATAAAGTTCATCTAACGATTGCCAGCCCGCTATTGAACCTGAAAAAACCAACAAGACATCCGTTTCATTTACGTCTAATTGTTTCCGCAATTCTATTATTGAATGCTGGTTTGAGGTTTTCAATTCAGAACCGCCATCAATGGTACAAGGTATAACCAAGTGGTCATTTTTATCATACTTGTATTTTTCTTTCCAATAACTTACAAGTTTAGTTGAAATGGCAATCCTGAAATTTGATCTCAGTAAGGCTTCTTTTTCCAATACATTCATTACAGCAGCAATGGCCGGCGATTCAGGGGCAAGATATTCTTTCCATTCGGCAGCATAGGCGGTTCGGGCATCAAAGCAAACGGCTGAAAATTTCTTGCAGTCAAGTGCCAGAAGTGTAGCAAAAACACCCCTTGCAATTGCTTTATCTTTTTTCCTGAAAAGCATTAAAAGTTTCAGTGTTATCAGGTTTCTTCTCCAGTTTTCAATCCCCGGAAATGAAGGTAATACGGAACAATTGGAATATAATTTTTTTAGCAGCTTTCTATCCTTAAAATAGGTCCGTAAAGAAACAAAAACTATCAATTCAACCTTGATATGAAATGTGTTTTCTAAAAACCTGCAAACATCAATAACCTGGCTTTTGTAAACCCCTCCCGGAGACTCATTATAGGTAATGAATTTCATGTCAGTTTTTCAAATATTCTAAGGATTGAGGGCCTTCACAAAAAAGCAGATCTATGATACTGAGATTACCAATAAAACCGTGTTTTTCTTCAAATACCTGTGTATACCTTTTGGAATCCATGGAAAATTTTGCCAATTCGGCAGGGGCCGCCAGTAATCTGCGATCCTCTGTATTTTCATGAGATTCCGAATATTCACTTGTAAAAGAAAAATTTAGTTTATTTCCTAATATAGTATTTATAGTTTCAATCATTTTAATATTCCATTCAGAAAGAAATTCCGGCTTGAAATCTGTAAACAAGGGAGTAAAGTAATGTTCGTAAAACTCAAAATAAGGGGAGCGCCTGTATGCGGCTTGCAGGCTGCGCCAATGTATCGTTCTCCAATCATGCTCATACGATATTCTAACCTCTTTAATGGAGGAGCGTTTATGCCTGTGAAGAATTGGAATGGTTAGTTTCAGAATGCCATTTGGGCTATATATTTGGCAGCGGTTATAATAAAACTGCTTATGGAAATGTTCATGCAGATCGAACACGGTTTGTTCGTAGCTAAGCATTAGCTTAAAGTAGGGTACGGGCGGAAAATACGCCAGCGGTAACAATAAAGAAGGTGCCTTTTTAGCGTTTAGCGCGGCTTCGGATGGCTCCATAAATAGGAGGTAGGAGAGATACAATAATTATTCCAAAGGTAACTTGCGTGAAATGCTTTTTTACAAATTCGTTATTGCCTAACAAATACCCTGCCCACAGGAAGCTGTTTATCCAAAGAAGATTGCCCAAAATACTGAAGGTAACAAACCTCCTGTATGTCATGCTACCTATACCTGCAACAAACGGAGCAAATGTGCGGATAATTGGTATGAACCTGGCTATGATTATAGTTTTACCTCCATGTTTCTCGTAGAAAGCATGCGTTCTTTCCAGGTAATCTTTCCGGATAAAACGCAGTTTGAGTTTGAATATTTTCGGCCCGATAAAGTTCCCGATAAAGTAATTCGAATTATCCCCGGAAAAGGCTGCAATAAATATCAGGACAATAAGTGTATAAATATTAAGTACGTTAAGACTGCTGGCAATAACACCGGCTGCAAATAAAAGAGAGTCACCCGGCAAAAAAGGTGTTATCACCAATCCTGTTTCACAAAAAATGATGATGAAAAGTATTAGATAGGTCCAGCCCTGGTAATTGGTAACAAGCATTTGCAGGGAAGTATCAGCATGCAGTAAAAGGTCAAGCCAGTGTTTTAATGTTTCTATCATAGGTTTAAAATAGGGTGCGCCAAAGGTAACTGAATTGTTGAATTTATAATACGTTTATAAATTATGTACTTTTACGGGGTTAAATTAATTTACCCATATGAAATACATCAGCATACTTTTAATACTAGTAGCGGCAACATTCCAATGCAAAAGCCAGAAGGTTTTCGATCCATGCCAGAAGCTGGATACAAACACCATAAAGCGGCTGATGACAGGCACCTGGGTTGACATGAAGGATACCAGCCATACACTGGTTATTACAGAAGATTCCTTAACAGAGAAGATACTAATAATGGAAGGAGGAGTTAAAAAAGTAAACACTTCCTACTGGAGTTATAAATTCACGGATAATATGTTTTCGTCAGATGCTGTGACTTGCTATTCACTGGTTGAATATAAGGAAGGCTATGCGCACAAAACCGAATATTCCATAAATGCTATTGATGAGAATTATTTTCTACTGGGTGCAACGGGAAAGAATGCGTATAAACGGAAAAAATAAAAGAATATGCTGAGGTCTTTATTCGTCATCTCTGCCATTGTTCTGTTGGCCGGGTGTTCGCAAAATTGCAATCGGTCCGTTGCCGCCACTCTATTTAACAAGGACAGTTTAAAGACTGTATTGATAAACGTAGATAAAAAGTATAGCGACCTATCAGCTAAGAAAGGGTTCTACCACGCCCGCCTGGATTTTTTGTGCGAAAATTCGGTTGAAGCCGGTACTGGCTCCATGCCATTGGAAGGCAGCGTTGCAATTGAAGAATTCTCAAAAAAGCATTCCGATTCCACTTTTTCTATTGAATGGAAAGCCGTTAGGGCAGAAGTAGCTGCTTCCGGCGAACTGGGCTATACATTTGGCGGCTGGACGCTGAAAACAAAAACAAAAAAGGGAAATGATACCATTATGTATGGTAACTATATCACAGTATGGCATAAACAGGCCGATGGTTCCTGGAAATACGTATTGGATGGCGGCGGCGATACACCAAAACCGGTTACAGAGTAATTTGCTATAGTCTTTAGGTTCTGTAGTAGCTAGGAATTGTTAAAAAATATTGATAAATAAACAGGTCCGGATATTGGTTCAGGGCTTAAATTCGCCGAGTTAAACCTAGTATCGTTTAATAGCAGATTTTATGAAAGTAACCTATTACGGGCATTCCAGCTTTGGCATTGAGGTTAAAGGCAAGCATATTTTGTTTGACCCCTTTATATCATATAACCCACTGGCATCCAATATTAAAATAGATGAAATAAAGGCGGATTATATGTTATTGTCGCACGCTCACCAGGACCATGTGGCAGATGCTTTTGATATTGCTAACAGAACAGGCGCTATGCTTGTTTCCAATTTCGAGATTTGCATGTATTTTGCCAAAAAAGGCATTAAAACGTTCCATCCCATGAATACGGGTGGGTTTTATAGAACACCTGAATTCACTGTGAAAAGCGTGAATGCATTACATTCCAGTAGCTTTGATGATGGTGCCTATGGCGGCAACCCGG
>DATHNK010000471.1:0-6792 GCA_035486075.1 Bacteroidia bacterium | reverse complement strand
CGAAATATTCCTTCTACCTGTTATGTTTTGCGAAATATGTAGATATGATTACTGGGTTGAATGGAATTATCACCATTACTTCTAAAAAATATAAATACGATTTATATTTCATGCTGGTGCTTGTAATAATTACCATAATTCTCAATTTAATATTTATTCCTGTCTATGGCATTACAGGTGCGGCTTTAGCAGCGATGATCAGCCTTGTCATATATAATTTATTGCGGTTGATTTTTGTATGGGTTAACTTCAAAATGCAGCCATTTACATGGAATTGCCTTTGGATTGTATTAATAACAATAGGTACGTTGGCTGTAATTCACTTTGTTCCATTTATTATAAATAAATACATTAGTATTTGCATTAATTCAGCCATAATTGGAATAATATATATGGGTTGTATCCTTATGTTTAAATTCTCTCCTGAAATAAATAATATTGCCTACAGGTTTACGGGCTGGAAGTATCTGAAGATGGATACTGAAAAGGATTTGTTTGAATAAAAGCCGATTGTTTTTTAAGATATGAAATGAGACTGCTTCTTACCTCGCAGTGACGAACGGAGCGACAATTTGTCATCTTGGATCCCGCCTTAGGCGGAGGAAGCAATCTCTTTCAAATACTGCTATTCACAAAGTATCGTATCCTCCATCTCCCCATATTTTAATAATTTTAACCTTTCTGCGTTAGTACTACGTATAACACTAAGTGATTAAACTCAAACATACAGGCCTTGCGGCTATTTTCATAATAACCTGTGTATGTTATTTACAGGCGCAGAAGGACTCTTTACAGGCAAGGAAACCCTTAACTCATATGGATTCTTTGCAGCTAAAGAAAAAGGATTCCTTACAGGCAAAAAAAACCCAAGCTCCACCAGTAAAAAGGCTATTTATGAAAGTAGTCAATCTGGATTCGGCAACTACAAAGGGTTTTATTATGCCAGATTATCAAAAAGCCTTCGCAACTGCAAAGGATCGTCAAACGGAACTACAATCTTTGCTGAGTACTGTTCATGATGCATCCTACCTCACCGCAACAATTGACAGTATGGTACAAGACTCTACTAAACTTACTGCCTTCTTAACCGTTGGCAAATCGTATAAATGGGCATTCCTACGGACTGGCAATGTAGAGTCTGTGGCTATCAATCTATCGGGTTTCAGGGATAAAATATTCCGGAATAAACCCTTCTATTTTAAAACAGCGGCGAAGTTGATGAACCGCATTTTGGGCTATTATGAGAACCATGGCTTCCCTTTTGCAAAGATCAGGTTAGATAGTATATCCATAGATGGAACTACCATCAGGGCATCTATGAAAGTAGATAAAAACAGGACAGAAATTATTGACAGTATAGTTGTTAATGGAAATCTAAAACTTTCGGCAAAATATCTTTACGGATACCTGGGTATTAAACCCGGTGATTTGTACGATGAATCGAAAGTAGCAGAAATAAATACGCGTTTAAAAGCTCTTCCATTTTTGAATGTTACGAAACCAATACAAGTAGTTTTTATACAGAATAAGGCAAAAATATTACTCTATCTTTCAAAAAAAAACGCCAACCAGTTTAATGGTATAATTGGAATATTGCCAAATATCTATGGCAAAATTACCATAACAGGAGATGTTAACCTTCAACTGCAAAATGCTTTCCACAGGGCGGATGAATTAGGCTTTCACTGGCAACACCTGCAACCGCTTACGGAGAAACTCACTATCAATTTCAGTTACCCTTATATCTTTCATACTCCAATTGGCATTGATGAGAAGTTCGATCTTTTCAAACAAGATACAACCTACCTTCAGATCGATAATAAATTCGGGTTGAAATATCTTTTCATAGGTGGCAATTACCTGGAGGTATATTACGAAAGTATTATTACAAGTTTGTTGTCAACTTCAGGTTTGCAGAATCTTACTACGTTGCCACCATATACCGATGCCACTACCTATCTATATGGGCTTGAATACAAAGTCCGTAAGCTCGATTATATCTATAATCCCCGCAGGGGATATGAGTTGCTCGGTTCGGCAGCAGTGGGGGAGAAAACCATACACGAAAATGCAAATATTGATCCTTCCGTTTATGAAGGTTTGCAACTTAGCTCAATTGAGTACAGAGGTAATCTTATTGCAGATTGTTATATTCCTGTAGCTAACCGTGCTGCCTTTAAATTTGGAGTGAACAGCGGGTATATACAAGACCAGTCTCTTTTGCTGAATGACCTTTTCCGCATAGGCGGGCTGGAAGTATTGCGGGGGTTTAATGAGCAATCGGTTTATGTTTCGCAATATGCGGTAGGTACGGTGGAGTTCCACTACTTGCTGGAGCAAAATTCATTCCTGTTTTTATTTTACGACCAGGGATGGGTACGTGAAACGCTCGCCTCGGCCATACAGTATTATTACGATACACCCTCCGGCTTTGGCCTTGGCATGGATTTTCAAACCAAAGCGGGAATCTTCTCTCTTAGTTATGCCTTAGGAAATGCTAAAGGAAGCCCGTTTAATTTCAGTACGGGGAAAATAAATTTTGGAATTGTAAATTACTTCTGAAAGTACTTAGTGCGAAGAATGTTCTTCTCCGTGATTTCCTTTAATGTCGTCTTTAACGAGGAAATAAAAGCCTGCTATAAACCCCACACCTGTAAAGAAAACCCCAAAGGTGCTTAACCCATGTGCATTGGAATCTACATCTAAAACAGCATAACGGAAAGGCAATAGAAAAGTAACTGCTAAAATGACAAAGGCGATGAGTTTGTTTTTCATGTGTGTGTGATTTCTTTCAGGTGCCAAAAGTAATAAAAAACTTAAATAAACCAGGATCAGGGAATAAGAAATGACAGAATATTAAAATTTTTCTGCCCGTTCTGTTATTTTAACGGCCTTGGGTTGTTGCAGAATTTTTGTTTTGGTCTTGTGGTTTGGTATTTTTAGGCTGGGTGTTCTTCCTTGGTGGCGGGTTGTTTTTTGGCTGCCGGTTGTTTTGTTGCTGGTGCGATGGATTACCATTGCTTTGAGGGTTGGCATGATTTTGAGGCGGAGCATTATTTACCTGTTGGGCAGGATGTTGCTGTGGCTGATTGGTGTTGTTTGGTTGTTGAGGCATTTTGTTTGCTTGATTTGTCTCATTAGTACTGGGCTTTTGTTCTATTTGCTGTTGTGGCATTTTGTTTGGCTGATTGGCTTCAGCGGGGTTCGGTTTTTGTTCTGGTTGTGGCACTTTATTTGGTTGTGGCACCTCATTTGGATTAGCAGGTTGAGGTTTGCCGGTAGTTTCGGCAGGGGTTGCTACCGGATGGTTTTCCATCGTGGGAGTTGTTCTCACAGGCTCAGGCTTTGACTGGGGCAAAGGTTTTTCCGCGAACTTCTGCCCATTTATCTTATCCATGGAAACGGTGGAAGGATGCCCGTGATTGGTGGGGGTGGAGTATTGAGTAACATCATCACCTGCGCTTTTTTGATGTGTTTGTTGTTCTGTTGTAGGCCTTATAATAGTAGGGCTTTTGGCTACTTCCACTTCTCTTGGTGTCGGTTGCCTTGTATAGCCTCCGGGGCCATTATAACTTGCACGGCTTGTATTTACAGTATTGTTTGCATACGAATTGTCAACATACGTATTTCGGACAACCGTAGTATTTACATTACATGCAGCGGTGTTATATTCAAAATTATTCCCTCTCCATCTTCCCCCATAATAGCCATCGCCTCCGTAGCCGTAACCGTAATTTATACCTCCATAATAGCCTACTTCGGTGCCCCAGTAACCGGGATGGTATCCATAATATCCGTTTTCATAACCCCACCAGCTTGGTGTCCAGTAATAATTAGGCTGGGGGGCCGCTACCCAAACACCCGGAACCCAGTAATAACCACCCTGACATGCGCCATAAGCCCAATACCCTGGTGTCCAGATATAACCCTGGGCAGGGCACGGGGGTTGCTCATAATAGGGCATTTCAGGAGGTGCGCTATGAACGGATATCACCAACTCATCCTGAGCATGTGTTTTTACAGCACCCATTAAAAGAATGCTAAGTACGGATAAGGCTACGGTAATTTTCTTCATAAAATCAAATTGACAAGGGATGAATATCTTTTTATAATTGTGCAAATGTATAAAAATATTTAGAGTAGTACAGGAAACATTGTCACTTAATTCACTTCCTCTTCTGCCTCTTCCAGCACCACTTTATCCAGGTAAACTAACTTAAGAATTAGTTCTTTGTATAGCTCTCCTTCATCCATGGATGTATTGCCAAGCCCTTTTGATTTCAAATCATATTCTTTCAGAATGTGCATTGCTTTTTGCAACGATGCCATAGAATATACTTTACCGGCGCCAATATAATCTTTCACAAAAAAAGGAGAAACACCCAAAGCCGCTGCTACACTGTTAGGCGATTTATCTTTCAGCGTGTGGTAAATGAGCAACTTGCTGAAATAGCTGTAAAGCGCGCCCATGCTTACAACAAAAGGATTGTCTTTAGTGTTCGATGCAAAATAATTAATGATGCGCATTGCTTTTCCCGCATCTTTACTGCCAAGGGCGTTGTGCAGTTCAAACACATTATAATCTTTACTAATGCCAATGTTTTGTTCAATATCATTCACGGTAATTTCTGCCGGAGGCGAAATATTTATCATCAGCTTGTTAAGCTCATTCGATATTTTGCTCAAATCATTACCCAGGTATTCCGTAAGCAGGGCAAGGGCTTTGTGCCCTATTATCAATCCTTTATCTTTTAAATAATTTTCAATCCATGCCGGAATCTGGTTGTCGTATAATTTTTTCGATTCAAACAAAACCGCCCCTTTCGACATTTTCTTTGCCAATGAGGTACGCATATCCAGCGTTTTGTACTTGTAGCAAAACACAAGAACGGTTGTCTTTTGTGGCTTTTCAAGGTAGGAAAGGAGCAAATGTTCTTTATCGTCCTTTTTGCTTTTCTCCTGGCTACGGGGTATCAGGTCTTTTAAATCCTGGGCCTCTTTCACTATAATAACCTGGTAATTGGCCATCATAGGGAAGCGATAAGCGGCATCCAGCACGGTAGCAAGGTTGCTGTCGCGGCCATAAAATATAAACTGGTTGAACTCCCTTTCAGTTTCATCGAGCACGCTTTTCTCAATGGCATTGCAGAGCATATCAATGTAGAAGGGCTCTTCCCCGCAAAAGAAGTACACGGGGTGAAACAGCTTTTTCTCTAAGTCTGATATGATTTCTTTGTGGGTCATGTTTTATAATCCGAAATTCCCAAAGGGATCCATTGGACAAATTTAGTTTTCTCAAGGATACCTACATTTGTATTTATCAACATAATGTCCACAATGTCAAATTCCACCCTTCCAACCCTTAATTTCCGCATGTATGATTTCCGTATACAGGAAGAGAACGGGCAACTCCGTATATTTGACCTTGCCAGAAAGAAATATGTGGCTCTTACCCCCGAGGAATGGGTCCGCCAACACCTTATCCATTACCTGAATAAAGATAAAAACTATCCGCTCGGATTAATGAAGGTGGAGAAAGAATTCAAATACAATAAACTTAGCAAACGGGCCGATATTATTGTATGCGACCGAACCGGGGCGCCCCTACTGATGGCAGAATGTAAAAGCCCCGATGTAGAATTAACACAAGGTGTTTTCGACCAGGCTATGCGCTATAACCTGATAATGGATGTGAAGCTAATGATATTAAGTAACGGGATAAGCCACTTTTGCTTTCAACTGGATAAAGCCAACCAAACCTATATTGCGCTGACCGAAATTCCGGCGTGGAGCAAATAAAAGGCCCGGTATTTACCGGACCCTTTTCTAAGAAAATAAGGAAGTATTATTTTGCATCGGCAAAGTATTTTACGTCATGAATATGTGTGCTGGGGCGGGTCATAAGTTCGGTATTGCGTTGATCAAATACTTTCAGTAATCCCATTTGAGATGGATTTAAGGTGCCAATCATAGCTACTTCATAATCCCAACGGTTTTGTTTAACCATTTTCTTTAGCTCGGTTGGGTTATGCCTGTATTTTTTATAGGTTTCGTCCCGTTTTTTCTCAAAATCGGCAATAATAGGCTCCGCTTTGGCAACTTGCTCAGGTGTTAGGTCGCAGAGATCCTTCAACTCAATAGTTAAAGTAGATTCTGAAGTGGCCACTTCTGTGGTTTTATCAGAAGCGGAAGGCTGAATATCGGGTTGCGCATCAACAATTGCACTCGGAGCTTCCGGAAGGAATTCAATCTTATTAACAGTAGTACCGCTTCCTGCTATCAATTCCCGGTTGCTTAGGTTGAAAGCCCTCACTGTGCGCATCTGATCTAGAGATAATACATCTAATAATGCCACTTCATAATTCAACCTGTTTGTCCTTACTTGCTTGCTCAGGTTATCATCGTCATTTTTGTATATTTTATAGATGGAATCGCGCTTGGCTTCGAAACTGGCTACAATTGGTTGCACTTCCACAACTTGTTCAGGGCTAAGGTTGCAGACATCTTTCAATATATCGGTTAAATGAGGAACTATAGGTTCTAATGAAACAACCTTAACAGGTGTATTATTGTAAAGTTCCTTTATATAGCCTGTTAAGTCGGCTTGGTTACTTGACTCTTCGTTTGCATTATCAGCCACAGCCACTAAAGGTTCGGGGCTGCTTTGAACAGGAGCGCTCGTTTTATCAGAGGATGCGAAATAACTTACATCATTGACGTGCCTGCTGGGGCGGGTCATTAATTCCGTATTGCGTTGGTCAAATACTTTCAGTAACCCCATTTGCGAAGGAT
>DATHNK010000470.1:0-2869 GCA_035486075.1 Bacteroidia bacterium | reverse complement strand
CAAGTGAAAAATGAAAAACTAAAAGTGAGAAAGCAGGCGCAAATTTAATAAGTAGAGCCTGTAGGTCAATGTTTTTATTTGTTAATTATTAGTTTCTGTATTAGTCACTTCATCAGTCTCATCAAAAATGGGCTTCCTCTTAACATTAATACCTGCAGTTATCAAACTTAGGATAGCTCCGAACAACAGATCAAAAATAACTACCCAAACAACAATCCAAACAGGGGTTGTGAACATGCGGGTATAATGCATCCCTATTTCAATCTGATCGTCCGGCATACCTTTATTGATCATATTCGTTTTAGCCTGTTCCAGTATTTTATCAATAAAATCGGGATGTATCTGCAAATCGACAATAGTTGATATAACAGCAAGCAGTGTTATAATCAAAACCATAAGGAACCCGGTTTTATAACCTTGCCCAAAGGTCAGGTATCCACCGTTTGCTTTCTCCCTGAATTGCATAGTACCAATAAAAAGCCCCAAAAACATAATAAGCACATTTAACCATTTAAAGCCTGAATCTTCCTGCCCTGTGGCCTTCAAAATCTGGAAAAATATTACAAGTGCAATACCGGTTATTGCGCCCCACATTAGGATAACATTCGATTTTTTCATAGGGAATGAAATTAGATTTATATTTACAAAAGTATTTTTTTTCAGAACATCAATAAAAAATTATGGATAAACAATTAGTAACCACAGGATTTGACTTTCAGGGATACCGTATTACAAAGTATCTTGGATTAACAAAAGGATTGATCGTACGTTCCCGCGGTGTAGCTGGCAATATTGGCGCTGGTTTCCAAGCTCTTTTTGGCGGAAACATTACACTTTATACCTCGTTGTGCGAAAAAGCAAGAAGTGACGCTTACGAACTTATGATGCAACATGCCGAACAGATGGGTGCCAATGCAGTTATTGGTATGCGTTACGACACCAATGAAGTAGCAGGTGCCATTAATGAGGTGCTGGCTTATGGTACGGCGGTGGTGATTGAGAAGATCCAATAGCTTATAGCGGTTTCTCGACAAAATACATATCTATCTCTCCTTTATTCTTCGCCTGGATTTTGCCCCGGTAGGTGCAAATAAATTTGTCTTTTACCAAGTCATACGTTGAACCTGAAATATTTATTTTCCCCGGTTCGCTGACCGATTCAACCCTATGGGCAATGTTAACAGTGTCGCCCCAAATGTCGTAAGCAAACTTTTTTATACCTACAATTCCAGCAACCACCGGGCCGGTATGAACCCCTATTCTGATTTGAAAGTTTGCCATCCCTTCTTTCAGTCTTATAGCTCTCTGAGCTTCTATAAACTTTATGATCTCAAGGGCGGCATTAATAATATCTACGGGGTTTGTATGGTTTTCTATAGGTAATCCACCGGCCGCCATATAGCCATCACCAATGGTTTTTATCTTTTCGATACCATACTTTTCTACAATTTTATCAAATTCACTATAGTAATGATGTATGCTGTTTACCAGTTCCTGTGCATCCATATTTTCAACTGTTTTGGTAAAACTTATAAAGTCAGTGAACATAACAGTCACCATCCCATAGTTCCTTGCCTTGGTAGTACCTGTCATTTTAAGCTCGTCAGCAGTTTCTTCCGGCAAAATATTCAGCAACAACTCATCGCTGCGCTTTTTCTCTTTCGAGATCCTTCTTCTTTGAAAGAAAAAGACAAAAGCAAATAACAATGTTAAGAAAAAGCCTGCCAGTAAAACATCCCGCAAAATTCTTTGCCTTTGCTCCTTTTTATCTGTATCTGCTTTAATATCCGCTTCCTTTTTATCTTCCGCTATTTTAATTGAATCCTGCTTTTTATTAAACTCATAGGTCATTTGCTCGCTCACAATTTTCCGGGTGTTCTCGGCATTTTTAAGGCTGTCTCGAAAAACAATGTACGTTTCATAATCGTGAATTGAATTTTTATAGTCACCCATCAGGCTGTCTACACAGGTGAGATTACTAAATACAATTTTCAGAATATCTTTTGAACCTACAATCCTTGCCTGCTGAAGCGCCTTCACAAGCCATTCTTTTGCCTGGGTATATTTCTTCTGCTTGGTAAGGTTATCTCCTATATTTACGTAAGCGCCTGCAATACCATGCTTGTCTCCAATATCTTCACTTATTTTAGCCGCTTGCAAAAAGTAATTTAATCCTGTTTCGTAGTTACCTTCCTCATCATAAACAACTCCAATATTTGCGTAGGCATAACTTAGCCCTTGTTTATCACCTGCAGCTTCCTCAATTTTCAAAAACCGGGTCATATAATCCAGGGCTTCGGTGAATTTATGTTCCCTGCAGTAAAGGCCGCCAATACAATCGTAATTATCTCCCATCTCCTCAGTATCACCTATCTCCTGGAATATTTTTAAACTTTTCATATAATATTTAAGCGCATCATTGAAATTATTCAGGTATGAATAAATACTTCCGATATCAAGCAAAGCCTGCCCCTGACCAGATTTGTATCCCATGTCCTCACTTATTTTCAATACATCCAGATTACTCGCAATCGCCTGCGGGTAGTTTCCTTCCGACTCGTAAATATTTGCTATGTTAAGGTAGGCCCGGCATACTCCTCTTTTATTGCCTGTTTCCTTGTATAACTCCAGTGATAGTTGTAAGTTTTTAAGGGCTTCCGTGTAGTCCCCTTGTTCATCAGCAATCTTCCCTACATTTCTGTAAGCGGCGGCCTCTCCATTCTTATACTTGATCTTTTCAGCAACCAAAAGTGCTTGAAGCGCAATAGAATCTGCTAATACAAATTTACCTGCAATGGTTGCTTCACGGCTTAAATCATTCAGTTCATTTACTTTATTGCTGTCTTCTTTGGCTGTTTTTAAAACATTT
>DATHNK010000469.1:0-3330 GCA_035486075.1 Bacteroidia bacterium | reverse complement strand
GCTGATATTGGTAATTTCTTCAATATCATGCTTATCTACGAAACTATAGGTAACAGGAAATAAACTTGGGCAAGGTAATTTGAAAACGTGGTTCGCGCCACCTCCAAAAACCATGCGGCAATTGCCTAAGTAACAATTTCCGATATTATCAAAAGCCAGCATCGATTCGTCCGAACTGCTTCCAATATTTTGTATCTGGAAATTGGTACAATTTGTATCTAAATGGCAGGCATCAGGTATAGTTGAACCACCTGTGCAAAGCACTAATTGATTATTGCAATAATCATAACCTATCCTCCACATTTCATCGGTTCCGTTCCCGCCCCATAATGCAGTTTGCGCGCCACTGTAATTCACCTGCACTACATGGTTGTTAGGAGGCCCAAAGCCTTCGCACATATAGGAAGTACCGGTATTGTGGTCAACAGTAAGTCCACCATAAAAATACCCGGTGCTATATAAATAAGTAAATGCGTTATTTACAAAAGTCCAGACAAGGCCACCAGCACTGTTATATTTCTGTAATTCGTAATAGTTTGAAGGCCCTCCCCCATACACAAATACATTTCCAAGGTAATCATACCCTAAATCATATGCCTGGTTGGTTCCCCCTAAAGTAGTGGCTGAAATAAAGGGGTCAATTACCAACGTTTGGCTTTTATCATAGCTACCGATATTAAAAGAAATAGTTTTCCCGGTTACATTAAATGAAGCAGGAACTGAATTTCCGTTTTCCACTTTTGCAGTTGGCGCATGGTCGGTAAGAATATCCCAACCGGTATTGATCTTAACGTCCTGACCACTTAAATTAATGGAAGATCCGGAATATAATATCTTTGCCCTGGCAGGGTCGGCGCCGGGGTGTACGATGATATTATACTCAATTCCAACTTTGCCTTCAGGATAAAAAAACTCCACATCTATACCGTTGTATAAATTCTTGTAAACTAGTTTCGTCCAGCCTTTGGCTTTTATCCCGGATTTGCCAGATCTGTCGGCATGGTTTGGAAATGTAAAATAATCAGGGGTTTCATTTTCAACTTGCAGTATGGTATTCTGATTACAGCCCTGCCATTGCATTTTTGTAAAACAATGCCTGGTCCTCAATTTCCATAATCCATCCTTATCATCCTTTTCTCCAGGCTGGTCATTGTCATCTTCTGCCTTATAAACACTGTCTCTGCGGAAAATTAATCCGGTAGGTGTAAAATACAAGTAGAGGCTGCCAATATGAGAATAATACACTATTTTACTTCCAACGGCTTTCTTTTCTTCTTCCGAAAATTGCCCGTTGTTCTCAATAAATACATTTCTTTGAAATGGTTGGTTAATTGTCCAGCTTTTCCCAGCAAAACACGCATCTTTAGTAGGCAAAGCGCCCTGGCTAAAACCGTGGAAGGAAAATACTATGAAAGCCCAAAATAATAGCGTTGTATTTTTTTTCATCTATAGTTGATATGTGGTATATGTAGAGTTAGAACTCAGAAAAATGGAATTTATTTTGTACCGTTAATAATTATCACCTTATTAATTGAACAAAACCATCCTTTTTGTATGTATTTCCCTGGCAGGTACCGCTGATAATATAATAATAAACCCCATCCGGAGCTTTAGCGCCGCCTTCCGTTTCTCCTCCCCAAAATTGTTCAGGGTTGGTTGATTTGTACATTTCTTTGCCCCAACGGTCAAATATCAGTTCAGACCAACTTTCCATATTTATGGTTTTTATATAAAAGAAAGCGTTAAACCCAAGTGGCCCTGGATCATCCGGAGTAAATACATTCGGAACAGTGAAGTTGAAGCAAGGGGTTTCCACCACAATAGTTATGATCCTTTCTACCTGGCAACCGGAAGAGTCTGTACCAATAACGGTATACGTAGTTGTTACAGAAGGATTAACCGTAACAGTATCACATATCGGGTTCTTACATATCACCGCCGGAGTCCAGGAATATGAAATAAGGCTTTTTCCATAAGCCACTATAGTAGTATCATCACCTGTAAGAATAGTTTTATCGCAGCAGGCTGATATGGGAGGGTTTATAGGTGTGATCAATACGGTTTTTTCGCTGTTGCATCCGTCATTAACAAGCACGGTATATGTAGTTGGAACACTATCAGTAACCGTTATACTGGAAGAAGTTCCATTACCCGGCGACCATTTATAAGTAAGGTTCCCAAAACCTGTAGCATTGGCAGTTAGTATTACCGGGCTATTTGCACAGGTAAGTGTTGGCGGAGTAATATTAACTGTAGGCGCATCTCTTAACGTAATGTTGAAAGTGGTTGTATCAGGACAGTTCAGAGAGTTGAATGCAATAAGTGTAATGGTAGAATCTGAGTTAATTGGCCCCGTATAATAAGTGGTTTTGGTTGAGCCATTCTGCCATACATAGGTAGTTCCTCCTGTAACAGTTAGTGTATCCTTCACTCCTTTGCATTTCCAATCAGTACCTTTAATAATCGGTTTAGGCAGTGGAATTATAATAACCTTTTGTTTGATAGAATCTATGGCGCAGGTAACACTGGAATAAACGGTAAATGTTTCTGTTGAGTCAGGGTTAACAGTTATGGAACTGGTTGTTGCTCCATTGCTCCATAAATAACTGGATCCGCCGCTGGCGGTAAGCGTAAAAGGCTGCTTAGGGCAAAGGGTGTCGGTGGAATGTGTAAGTGTCGTTTTTCCGGCTATGGTAACGTGCACTGATAACTTTGTAGAATCAGCGCAAATTCCGTTAGATGCATATAAAGTATAGGATATAGTAGTATCCGGATTTACCCAGATGCTATCTTTAGTTTGTCCTGTACTCCAAATGTAAGAGCCTCCACCACTGGCAATAAGCAGAACACTGTCCTTAGCGCAAATAGTGTCGGGCCTGGCTGTTATTTTTGGAGCCGGGGTTGGAAGCACTACTACTTGTATGGTAGTGTCTTTAGTACATCCGCCGTCAGATATCCCAACCGTATAAGTTTGGGTTACATTAGGTGTAACATTTATGGCGGAAGTAGTGGCTCCATTGCTCCAGGAATAATATTTTCCACCGGAAGCGGTTAAAAATGAAGTATCTCCCGAACAAATAGTATCTCTCCTCACATTCAAATGAATGGTTGGCGCTGTATCCACTTCTAATACAAAAGACGAATAACTAGTATCATGAGGGTTTGCGTTATCATAGCCATAAACATTGATAGTGTGATATCCCAAATTAGATAAGTTACCTACAACCTTAACGACAATACTATCTGTTGGGCCCGGTTTATTGAATGCGATACTTACCCCCGGAGGAATTGGTGGTGCTAAATTTGACCATACTGAATCACCCTGAATAG
>DATHNK010000468.1:0-2417 GCA_035486075.1 Bacteroidia bacterium | reverse complement strand
TTGAAAGATTATTACGATTTTTCAGTAATAACGAGAGATACGGACTATACCGATAGCGTGCCGTACAGGGATATTAAAAGTGATACCTGGAACTCTTTACCAAATGGCATGAGGGTTTATTATTTCTCGGAGAAAAACCTCAGTTACCCTGCAATGGCTAAGCTTATCCATGGTGAAGAATTTGATGTGGCATACCTGAACAGCATGTATTCTCCCCGGTTTACCATTATGCCATTGTTTATTTTAAATAAAATGGGTAAAAAGGTAATACTTGCCCCGCGCGGAATGCTTGCCCCTACAGCTATTGCCATTAAAAGCTGGAAGAAGAAACCTTTTTTACTTTGGATAAGGAATAGCAAAATGATAAAAAATATGGTGTTTCATGCGGCATCGGTGCATGAATCGGAACATATAAGGCAAGTATTTGGTAAAAAGGTGGTAATTCGGATGGCACCTAATTTACCGGGTAAAATGGAACTGCCTGTTTCGGTAGAAAAAAGAAAGGAAATGGGTTCTGTAAACCTGATTAATGTAGCCCGGGTTTCGCCGGAAAAAAATCTGCATTATGCGCTTGAATCTTTGCAGCATGTGAAAGGCAAGGTGAAATTTGATATTTATGGCCCTGTTTATGATTATCCTTACTGGGAAAAATGTAAAGAATTATTAGCCAAACTTCCTGCCAATATTGAAGCAGAATATTTTGGTCCAATAAGTAAGGAAAGCATACCAAACGCAATGAAGGACGTGCATTTCCTTTTCATGCCGACTCAGGGAGAAAATTTCGGACACACTATTCTGGAAGCCATGGTGTGTGGCTGCCCGCCTATTATAAGCGACCGTACGCCGTGGATTGGCCTTGAATCATTAAAAGCCGGATTCGATCTGCCATTGGAAGAGCAGGTGAAATTTGAAGATGTTTTACATAAAGTGGTCACGATGGATTCCGATGAATTTAAAACATGGTCAGAAGGAACCAGGGCTTTTGCTTCCAGCTTTATCAATAATCCGGAATTACTGGAACAAAGTATTAATGTTTTTGCTTAATAAAGAGGTGTTTAAAGTAAGTATCATAACGGTTTGTCTTAACAATGTTGATACACTGGAAGACACCGTGAGGTCTGTTGCTGCTCAAACATATTCTGATATCGAATATATTGTGGTTGATGGTCAATCAACTGATGGCACACTCTCACTTATAGAGAAGTACAAAGGGAGCATAAGTAAATTTGTTTCTGAAAAAGATAAAGGAATTTATTTTGCCATTAATAAAGGCATTCAAATGGCAACCGGCGATATAATTGGCCTTTTGCATGGTGATGATTTTTATGATAGTGATACAATAATTTCAGACGTTGTTCATGCCTTTGAAAAATCGGGAGCGGATTGCGTTTATGGAGATTTGCAGTTTGTTGACAGGGCCAATCCTGAAAAGGTTACAAGAAACTGGATATCGGGACAATATAAACCTAACATGTTCCTTAAGGGCTGGATGCCACCGCACCCGGCATTTTTTATAAAAAAGAGTTGTATTGATAAGTATGGAGATTATAACACATCACTTTATCAGGCCTCCGATTATGAGTTTATGCTCCGTATGATTCATAAACATCAAATTAAAGTAAGCTATTTGCCAAAAGTTCTTGTGAAAATGAAAACAGGAGGGGCTAGTAATAAGTCTTTAATAAACAGGATAAAAAACAACCTGGAAGATAGAAAGGCATGGAAAATTAATAACCTTTCTCCATCAATTTTTACACTTTTTATTAAGCCTTTAAGTAAAATAGGGCAGTTCTTCCATAGCTAATGGTTCATCAGGATTAGCTAATAACTAAATAAGTTAACAAACAATTTTCGTATTGGATGCCTTATATCATTACAAAAAGAATATATTTGTCTGTTCAATTTATAACATGAAGCATAAATATTCTCCTGTAATTTTTGGTGTAATAGTCCTGTTAATGGTTAACGGGAATATTTTGAGGGCTCAGAGTTCTAATCCCCTAATACATGGCATGAAGTATACCAATCCGGATCCGGAAGCCGGAAAGGAGCGGCTTAAAGGTGCTGTGGAAGATGCTTCGCAGAGAACGCTTTATAGCTCCCAATGGAAAACAAAGGGCGGAAAGGTTATTGCACAATATAGTTCAGTTATGCTTAATTACCCTGATGCCAATGGACAATTGCAGCCAATTGACCTTACTTTGCATAGCGACCCAAGAGGTTGGGTTGCAGACAAGCAACCGAATGCCTGTTATTTTCATTCTGACAGAAGTACAGCCATAAATTTAGGTGGTAAAAATGAAATTACTTTTAATAAAAACTGTGCCATTAACGGTATGCCACTTGATCAGCATATCGTTTCAATGGAAGGCAGTGAAGTGAAAATGAACCTATCGGAAGGAGTACATAAAGATTTG
>DATHNK010000467.1:0-5922 GCA_035486075.1 Bacteroidia bacterium | reverse complement strand
GAACCTGAAATTCAAAGGTGCAAAAGGATTTAAGATATTCAGCGTTTCGCTCGACCAGAATGCAGCAGCCTGGAAAGGAGCTATTTCATCGGACGGTTTAATATGGCCCGACCATGTTAGCGACCTGAAAGGATGGCAATCGGCAGCAGCGGGCTTATATGGTGTTAATTCTATACCTACCAATTTCCTTATTGACCCTAAAGGTGTTATTGTTGCACACGGTTTACGCGGCGATGCATTGGGCGATAAGCTGTCGGAGTTGGTGCAATAAAAGATTTTTTCTTATTCTAAAGAGTTCTATTAATGAGCGCCTGTATTTATTGGTGCTCATTTTTTTATTCTTTATTCCAAATATTTCACTTTTTGCCATTTTCCTTATGGATTATTCCAAAAAGACATATATTCGCACCTTCAAAATCATAAAAACCACTCAAAATGTCATATTTCTTCACTTCAGAATCAGTTTCAGAAGGTCATCCTGATAAAGTAGCTGACCAAATTTCAGATGCCATATTAGATGCGATTCTTGCACAGGATGCCAATTCTAAAGTAGCCTGCGAAAGCTTTGTTACCACAGGTTTAGCCGTTATTGGCGGAGAAATTAAGACCAATGCTTATGTAGATGTTCAGAAGATTGCAAGGGAAGCCATCCGCAAAATTGGGTATACCAAGGCTGAATATATGTTTGATGCTGATTCATGCGGTGTTTTGTCTGCTATTCATGAACAATCGCCTGATATTAACCAGGGTGTTGAAAGGGCCAATGAAGAAGACCAGGGTGCAGGAGACCAGGGTATGATGTTTGGCTATGCTTGTACAGAAACCGATAATTATATGCCACTTGCTATTGAAATAGCACACTTGCTGGTACGCGAACTCGCAGAGATCCGCAGAGAAGGCAAGAAGATGAAATACTTAAGGCCTGATGCAAAGAGCCAGGTTACCGTTCAATACAGCGACAAAGGCAAAGCTGAACGTATCGATGCTATTGTAGTATCTACCCAGCACGACAATTTTGATGCGGACGGTGTTATGTTAGCAAAAATTAAGGAAGATGTGATTAATATTCTTATCCCACGCGTTAAGAAATTGCTTCCGGCTAAGGTTAAGAAACTCTTTAAAGAAGATATCAAGTACTTCGTAAACCCGACCGGCAAGTTTGTTATTGGCGGACCACACGGAGATACCGGCTTAACAGGTCGCAAGATCATTGTAGATACCTACGGTGGCAAATGCGCACATGGTGGTGGTGCTTTCTCGGGAAAAGATTCCAGCAAGGTGGACCGTTCCGCAGCGTATGCTGTTCGTCACATAGCTAAGAATTTAGTGGCCGCAGGAGTTTGTACAGAAGTAGAAGTGCAGGTGGCTTATGCAATTGGCGTAGCACAGCCGGTTTCTATTTGTGTAGATACTTATGGCACAGCCAAAGTGAGAGATAAAGAAGGTAAGAAATTAAGCGATGGCGAAATAGCCGCTCACGTTGCTAAGATATTCGACATGCGCCCGGCCGCAATTGTAAAGCGTTTCGGTCTTCGTAATCCTATTTTCTCGGAAACTGCAGCTTACGGACATATTGGCAGAACCCCCGGCACAAAAACTGTAAACGGTAAGACCTACGAAACCTTTACCTGGGAAAAGCTGGATTATGTAGATACCCTCAAAAAGGCTTTCTCTATAGTGGAAGAGAAGGAAGTAGAGGTAGCGTAAGTCGGAGCCCGACTGGCAATAACTAAACTAAAATAAAAAGGCTGTTCAGATTGAATGGCCTTTTTTTATTGCATTTAATGCGGGACACTTATACAGCGTAAGTAAACAGAATCTACACCCATAATATTTTCTTTATGAGTGTTAAAAGAATATTTCCATTCAGCATACTTTAATATGAAACGTACGGTTAAAAACATATTGGTTTTAACAATATGATGGTTTCTGATTTCCGGTTTCCATTTAGGCATTTTTGTTGCTACTTTCAAAGCCTCGTCATTTAATAAATTGTAAGCTCCATGTAAAATCTTGAAGTTTGATACGGAACCATCCTTTTCGACGCAAAAACCTAAAAAAACTGTTCCTTGAAGCTGACCATCTAAAGCTAGGGAAGGGTAATTCAGATTATCGAGGAACCACTTATTAATATCACCCATAAATTCAGGAGCCCTGGACATAGGAGATTCATTCCAAATAGAATCTTGGGTTATTATGCAATATGTATATTGACACCAAGTAGTATCTCCATAGGAATTAATTCGCTTATCTCCATTAACAGTTCTACATTGCGCATTCACAAGTATAGAACCACATATGAAAATAAATATGATTGCAATACCTTTCATCTGAATTATTCCTCATCCACATTGATAAAGAAAGGAATGGTGATAAAAAGCCTTACTGCAACGGGTTTTCCGTTTTGCAAAGCCGGTTTCCATTTTGGCATGGCATTTATTACCCGTATAGATTCCCTGTTGAATTCTTCTCCTCCGTTGGTGGATTTTTCAATTCTTATATCTGAGATATAACCGTCCTTTCCAACCACAAAACTGGTATAAATACTTCCTTCTATTTTCTTTTCCTTGCATTGTGCAGGGTAGCGGACATTAGCAGCCAAATAACTCAGTAAGTTTCCGTGAAATTCAGGCTTTTGGTCTACCTGAATAGATTGTCCGCTGGGGTCGGTTGCCGTTTGCATACCGGTATTGTTTGCTGTATTTTCATTCGGGGGTGGTGGCGTAGCCCGAATATCACCTAAAGTAAAGTTTATCGGAACCGTGTATTGCACTCTTACAGGCTTGCCGTTTTGCATTCCAGGTGTCCAGTTAGGCATCATTGATACTACTCTTACGGCTTCATTATCCAAATCACGGTCGGCCCCCCGTAATACTTTAACACCGGAAACAGAGCCATCTTTTTCCACAACAAAGGAAACATATACCTTTCCTTGTATATTATTATTCTTCGCCTGAACAGGGTAAACGATATTATCAACCAGCCATTTATTTATTTCACCCGGAAACTTAGGCTGCTGCTCGACTATGGTAAATAGTTTGTCGGAAGAATTATTCTCCGCAGGCTGAATTGTTATTTCACCCGGGGCAAACTCAATTTTTTCATTCATTCCCACCCTTACAATATTCCCGCCATTCTCGCCGGGTTTCCAGTTGGGCATAGATTTTACCAATCGCTTAGCCTCCCGTTCCATGGCATCTCCATCAGGGCCGGGTACACCTTTCAGTATTTTTACACCGCTTAAACTTCCATCTTTTTCTACAACAAAACTTACCATTACTTCCCCTTTCGACTGTCCGTGGTAAGACATATTCTTTTTAAACCAGTCATCCGGGTTTTCGGAGAATTTTGGCATCGTTTGAACAATATAAAATACCTTACTGTTATCAGGATTGGCTGCACTGTCTTGTGCAAACAGGTTTGTAAACCTTGAAAGGATAAAAATTATCCCGATAATTATTTTTTTCATTTGGTCTTAATCTAAACACAAATGTAAAAAAATAATTTATGTAGCCGAAATCAAGTATCTGTAATAGCTACGCTCAGTTTTTCTTTGCTTTATCATCACTTAACATAAAGTGGATAGGCACCATATACTGCACTCTTACTGCATGTCCGTTTTGCATTCCGGGCATCCATTTTGGCATGGCTGATACCACTCTTACAGATTCATTGTCAAGGCTGGTAGCCACACCGCGCAATACCTTTACACCTGAAACGGAGCCATCTTTTTCAACTACGAAAGTTACATATACTGTTCCTTGTATATTGTTTGCTTTCGCATCATTCGGATACACAATGTTATCGGCAAGATACTTATTAATATTCCCCGGAAATTCGGGTTTTGTCTGAACAATAGTATAAACCTTGTCAGGGTCGGAAGTTATTTGTGCAGGTTGGGAGTATATGTTTGAGAAACCCAGCAGGGCAAAGCAAAAGGCAAAAATTATTTTCATGGAGTATTTATTTAGAGTTTCTATCAATAACATAAATATTTCAATAAAATTGTATTTATCCCAGTTTTTTCACCCAGATATAGGCCCGTTTACTGGGATATTCCGCATCTTTATAGGGGAACCGTTCAATAGCATCAATAACGGTAAAGCCGGCTTCATCCAGCAGTGACAGGATTTTTTCTGTTTCAAAAAAATAAAAATCAAGAGACACATTTTTGTCTAAAAAATTATCCACATGCTTTACTTCATTTCCAATATGAAAGGAAAACAGGAACTGTCCATTATCCTTTAAAACCCGCTTTATTTCATATAATGCAAGCTTAAGTTCCTCCACAGTAAAATGTACAATGGCATAAAATGCTATAGCGGAATTAAATGAATTATCTTTATATTGCAAATTAAGCATGTCTGTCACTTCAAAATTAATTTGTGGATTTATCTCTTTTGCTTTAGCAATCATAGCGGGAGATATATCCGTTCCAACTATATTCTTCATTCCGCAATCAAACAAAAACTTGGTAGTTTGTCCAGGCCCGCAGCCAAGATCAATACAATTCCCGTTCTTGTTTTCTTCAGCAAATTGTTTCAATAATATCCTGTCCAAATGCTTATGCGAAAGTTCATCTATAAACTCTTTGGCATAGTTTTCAGCGGTGGCGTTGTAAGCGGATAGTATGGAATGTTGGGTGGGCATTTCCAAATTTTATAAAATTGAAACTTTTAAAAGTCCCGGAGGGACTTGGATTAGGTGTGGTTTGTGGTTTCTACCAAAATGACATCCCTACGGGATTTTTATCGTATGAGTAAATTTTTTAGTTTTTCCTTTTATTAGATGAAGCGCTATTATTAAGAATAAAACGTATGGGTAAATTATATCGTATTCTGACAGGATGCCCATTTTGCCTACCAGGTGTCCACTTTGGCATAGTAGAAACGACCCTTAGGGCTTCTTTATTTAAACTTTCGCCCTTATTTACTCCTTTAAGTAATTTAACACTATCAATAGCACCGTCCTTTTCAATAATGAAACTAACGTATGCGGTTCCCTCAATATTATTCTTTCTGGCATCTTCGGGATAGATGATATTCTTAGCGAGATATTTAGTTACATTAAAAGGTGCTTTAACTCCACATCCTGACGGGAAGCAATCTATCATTTTGCCAGAAGTATCAGTTTGGGAATACAAACTTGTACCACTAAATATGATAAAGCAAATAGCTAAAATATTTTTCATTTTATAATCCCTGTTAATCCGTCAAATCCGTGTCATCCGTGTGCCATTGTATTTTCGGCACCACAAACGCCACAAGCACTTTCAAGTTTTCTTCAAACGTATGTTCAGCCGTTTTTATTTCCAGGTCGGGTGAAACGGGTGTATCAAAAGGTGCATTAATACCTGTGAAGTCTTTTATTTCTCCTCTTCTGGCTTTGGCATATAAGCCTTTGGAGTCACGCTGTTCGCAAATTTCAATAGGGGTATTTACATAGACTAATTTAAAATCATCTGCTCCTATAATGGATTTGGCCATGTCACGTAAATCGTTGGTAGGGCTTACAAAACTGTTGATGGTAATAACTCCGCATTGTACAAATAGCTTGGATACTTCCGCCACACGGCGTATGTTTTCTTTGCGGTCTTCTTCCGAAAATTTCAAATTATTATTAATTCCAGTGCGCACATTATCTCCATCCAGCACATAACACAAATGCCCCATTTCATGCAATGCTTTTTCCAATCCTATGGCTAAGGTTGTTTTACCTGAAGCGGATAATCCGGTCATCCAAATGACAATTCCTTTTTGTTTCAAAAGGGCTTCCCTGTCAGTTCTGCTTAGTAATTTGTGAAAGACTGGAAAAATATCGCTCATCTTAGTTTATAAAGTTATATTAAAAATGCATGAAAGAGATTGCTTCGTTCCTCGCAATGACGATAAGAATTTTTAAGAACTTACACAGTGTTAATTC